>JAHAAK010000034.1 GCA_018376905.1 Collinsella sp.
GTTCCTGACCCGCGGCGTGACCGGCGACACCGACATCAACATCATCGACACCGCCGAGTTCGCGATCCCCGGCCTTGACGACGAGTTCCGCGTCATCGTGTCTCCGTGGATCCTCTCCTCGCTGATCACCGATCGCCTTGCCGCTTACTACGAGACGGTCACCAAGCACAACCTCAACTACCGTCGTTACTATCACCAGTTCGACTACTAATCGGTGACAAATAAGCTACTGATCAAGAAGCACCCTGCCCGGGCGCATGCGTCCGGGCATTTTTATGCCGAAATTCGCAAGAAAGGGGAATCGAATGAGGCAGTTTATCGTTGCATCCCATGCCCATTTTGCGTCTGGAATCGTCGAGAGCATTGGGCTGCTTTCCGGCGAGCGCGAAAACGTCCATGCGCTCTCTATGTATGTCGACGGAAACGAGGACCTGACCAAGGAGGCCGCAGCGATTCTGGACGGCTTTGCCGCGGACGATGAGGTCGTTGTTTGCACCGACCTCTTTGGCGGCAGTGTCAACAACGAGTTCACCAAGATCGTCCAGACGCGTCCCAACACGCACCTCGTGACCAATATGAACCTGCCGCTCCTTATTCAGCTGCTGTTCGTGCCCGAATCCACCCCGATCGATGAGGCCATTCGCCAGATCGTCGAGGCGGACGACACCAAGGTCAAGTACGTCAACGACCTGCTGGGGCAGGCCGAACTCGATGAGTTTTAACCACTGGGGAGCACATCATGATTCAGATGATTCGTGTAGATTATCGACTGCTTCACGGCCAGGTTGCCGTTAGCTGGACCTCGGCTCTGGGTGCCGACTGCATCCTGCTGGTGAGCGACACGGTCCTCAATGACAAGCTTCGTCTGCAGGCCCTGTCCCTTGCAAAGCCGGAGGGCTGCAAGGTCGTTGTCAAAAACACCGAGGACGCCGTCAAGGCGCTCCAGAGCGGTGTGACCGACAAGTACAAGCTCTTCGTGGTTTGCGAGACGATCCAGCAGGCCGGTGCCGTCGCCAAGGCGATGGGGATCAAGAAGATCAACCTCGGCAATGTTGCCTTTAGCGAGGACGCCCGCCAGGTCTCGACCAGCGTATTTCTCACGCCCGAAAACGAGGCATACGTCAAAGAGCTGCTCGGCGAGGGCTATGAGCTGTTCATTCAGATGATTCCGGCAGATGCGAAGACTGACGCCGCGAAGGTCATCGGTTAGGGGCCATCATGGTTATCAAGACAATCCTGATTTTCCTGATTGCCCTTTTGGGTTATTCCGAGTGGCTGACGGGCACGAGCTACCTCCAGCGCCCGATCGTGCTCGGACCTCTGGTTGGCCTTGTCATGGGCGACATGGTGACCGGCACGATCATGGGCGCCACGATGGAGCTTGCCATGGTCGGCGCCATCTCGGTCGGCGCCTATAACCCGCCCGATACGATTTCTGGCACTATCCTGGGCGTATCTCTTGCCATGCAGGCCGGCGCGGACGCTTCGGCGGCCCTGACCCTGGGCATTCCTATCGCAACGATCGTCCTGGCGCTCGATACCGCCCTGGGCCAGCCGGTGATGCTGCTGCTGGTGCACCGTATCGACAAAAACGTCGAGGACGGAGACACCAAGGCCATCACGCGCAACATGCTCATCGCCGGTTACGCGCAGAGCTGGTGCGGCCTGCTGATTATTCCCCTGGCATTCTTCTTTGGCGCCGATGCCGTTGCCAGCCTGCTCAACATTATTCCCGATTTCGTTCAGACCGGCATGGATGTTGCCGCCGCCTTCTTGCCCGCACTCGGCTTTGCGATGCTGGCGCAGATGATTATGAACAAAACGGTGGCGCCGTTCTTCTTCGCTGGTTTCTTCCTCGTCGCCTACTTTGGCATTAGCACGACGGGCGTGGCGATCTTTGCCGCGATCATCGTCGTCGCGATGACGGTTTTGGGCGAGAAGAAAAAGGCGGAGCAGCCCGCAGTGGCAACCGAGGATCCTGCGATTGGGAGTGGGTTCGATGAGTTTTAAGTTTGAGTCTTCCTACGACGGGTTGATTACCCGCGCAGATCTTAAGAAGCTGTTCTGGCGCTCGATTCCCTATGAGCACTCCTGGAACTACGAGCGTGTGGGCCATATCGGCTTTATGTGGGCCCTTATGCCGATCCTTCGCAAGCTGTATCCGCAGGATGCAGACTTTAAGGCCGCACTCAAGCGCCATATGGAGCTCTATAACGTCACGCCGTACATCTCGACGCTCCCCATGTCTATTGCTGCCGCAATGGAAGAAGTCAACGCCACCGAAGATAACTTTGACACGAGCGCGATCTCTAATGTCAAGCTTGCTTTGATGGGACCGCTGTCCGGCGTGGGCGATGCCTTCTACTGGGGCCCGCTGCGAATTTTGGCAACGGGTGTCGGCACGTCGCTGGCGCTGCAGGGCTCTATTCTTGGCCCGATTTTGTTCCTGCTCGTGTTCAACGTCCCCCACTACATCATCCGTTACCTGCTGACGTTTGTGGGATATCGCTTTGGCTCGGACATGATCAGCAAGGTCCAGGAATCGGGCATTATGGACACGATCGTCAAGATGGCCTCTATCATGGGCGCCATGCTGATCGGCGCTATGACCATGGAGATGGTCACCGTGGACATTCCGCTCATGGTCGGTGCGGGCGATGGTGCTCAGACGCTCGCCGAGCTGCTCAACGGAATCTTCCCGGGCTTTGTCACGATGGGGCTGTTTGGAATTGTCTATCTCATGCTCAAGAAGAAGATGAATCCGCTGCTCATCATGCTTGTGATTTTGCTCGCGAGCATCGCCGGCGCGTTCTTTGGAGTGCTTGGTGTTCAGTAGAGCATCCGTCATAATCAAAACAATGTAACAGGGGGCGTCGCGCACACTGTGCTGCGGCGCCCTTTTGCCGAAAGGTGGACAAGATGGAGTATCCACAGCTTGCCGTTATGAATATCAGCCATCGGTATTTTGACCTGGAGGAGTTCTTTTCGTCGGCGGCGGCTTCGGGCTACACGTGCTGCGAGCTTTGGACGGGGGCGATGCATTTGTATGTGGATTGCCATGGCTACGATTCACTCGAACAGGCGCGGGAGCTGTCGCAGCGGTATGGGGTTCGGATTGTGGGGCTTTGTCCCGAACAGAACAACCCCAAGCCGTGGAATATCGCGGCGCGCGGGAATGAGGCACGTGCCCGCACGCTCGCGTACTTTAAGAACGTTGTGGATATCGCGGCGGAACTTGGAGCCGAGCAGGTCATGGTCTCGAGCGGCTGGGCATTTTTGAACGAGCCGATCGAGGACGCGTGGGGCCGCAGCGCCTCGATGCTGCGTGCGATTGCCGAGCATGCGGGAGAGCGCGGCGTGCGACTAGTACTCGAGGCCCTACAGCCGGTTGAGTCGATGATCGTGAACTCGGCGGCCGATACGAAGCGCATGATCGAGGCAGTTGATCATCCGGCACTTAAGGCGTGTCTGGATTTGGGCGCTATGGCGGTGGCAGGGGATACCATCGACGATTATTTCGACCTGCTTGGCGATGATGTCGCTCACGTGCATTTTGTCGATGTTGCGGCAGATGGCACGACGCATCTTGCTTGGGGTGACGGCGACCGCGATATGCGCGCCGACCTGGATAGGCTGGTGACGCGCGGCTATCGCGGAGTTGTTTCGGCCGAGACCTATGACTGGCGCTATTTTGCCGACCCCGCAGCTGCCGATGCGCAGGTAATGGCAGAGTATCGTCGTGCGATTGGCGCCTAGGCGGGGTTGGGTTGCGGCAATCTGCCCTATGTTTCCAAATGAATACGGCGTGAGCGGCTGCGACGGATTCTCCCCGCAAGCACTCTAGTATGCTAAAGTACCCAGAAGACCGGCGGAGCTATGCCGGTCTTCTGTTCTATACGAAGCACAGCATGAGGAGGCTCACCAGATGACGGCCACACCGTGGGGATTCCGGGACATATTGCCCGAGGAGGCTCAGGCGCGCGAGGAGATTGCGCTGACGGTGAAGGGCTGCTTTAGGGAGCATCATTACCTGCCGGTTGAGACACCGCTGCTCGAGGACAAGGGTTCGCTTGAGGAGGGCGGCCGCATCGCGGATACGCCGTTCAAGCTCTTTGACGACGATGGTCGCCTGCTGGTGGTTCGCCCCGATAACACGCTGCCGATCGTGCGCCTGGTTTCGACCCGCATGCGTGCGGCCGATTTGCCGCTGCGTCTGCGCTATGAGGCGCCGGTGGTTCGTGAGTGCCAGCGCAATGCCGGCGGTTCGCGTCAGTTTACGCAGTTGGGTTTTGAGCTCATTGGCGCGGGTGACACCGCGGGCGACGTGGAGATTGTCTCGCTGGTAGCGGAGGCCGTGCGCAAACTCGCGCTGCCCGATGCGCGTATTATCGCAGGCAGCGTGCGTCCGTTTAAGGAGCTGCTCGCGGCGTGCGAAGACCGCGAACTGGCTGCCGAGGCGCTGCGTTGCGTGCACGCCAACGACTTTGTGGGCCTCGATGCCCGCGTGGCGGAAAGCGCCGAGCCCGAGGCCGTCAAGGCTGCCATTAGCGAGCTGCCGCGCCTGCATGGTGGCGCCGAGGTGCTCGACCGTGTCGATGCGCTGCTGGCGGCGGCCGGTATCGTTGCGCCGTTGACGCGCGAGCTGCGTGCCCTGGTTGAGGGCCTGGCTCCCGAGGATGCTCAGGTGCTGTCCTTCGACTTCTCCATCATGAATTCTTTCGATTACTACACCGGTCTGGTCTTTAAGGCCTATGCCGGTGGTCTGCCCGATCCGGTCGGCTCGGGCGGTCGCTACGACTCCATCTTTACCGGCGCGTTTGGCGACGGCATCGAGGTGCCGGCGGCGGGTTTTGCCTTTTCGCTTGAGCGCCTGGAGGCCGCGCGCACCTCGGCCGAGGACGCCGCCTCCGATGGCGATCACGCCGTGGGCCGTGGCGCCGAGGGCCCGCTGCGCATCGCCGTGCCCAAGGGTTCGCTCAAGGCCGATACCCTCGACGTGCTCGAGGCCGCGGGTCTGGACGTCTCTGAGCTGCGCGATCCCGGCCGTCACCTGATCGTGCGCGGCCGCGATACGCGTGCCGGAGAGGGCGCGGTCGGCGATATTGAGTTTGTCATCGTGCGCCCCAGCGACGCGCCGGCCTTTGTGGGGTGCGGCGGCGCCGACTGCGGCATCTGCGGCTGGGACTCGCTCATCGAGGCCGACCTCAACTTGCTGCAGCTGGTCGATCTGGGCTATGGCCTGTGCACCTTTATTGAGGCGGAGCCCGCATGGCGCGCCGGCCAGGCCGAGCGCAACTATGCCCGCCGCGGGTCGCTTCGTGTGGCCACCAAGTACCCGCGCATCGCGAGCGCCTGGTATGCCGAGCGTGGCGTGAATGCCGACATCGTTTCGCTGCACGGCAATATTGAGCTGGGCCCCATCGTCGGTATGACCGACCGCATTGTGGACATTACCGCCACGGGTGCGACCCTGCGCGACAACGACCTGGTCATCACCGGCCGCATTATGGACTGCACGGCGCGCTTCTTCGTCAACCCGGGTTCCGCACGCCTGGATCCGCGCGTGCGCAACCTGGCCGATCGCCTGGCAGCCGCCGTGAAGGACAAGCATTTTGAGCCCGTCGCGGGCTCGGCACAATAGCGCGAGCACGCACGGGCGCCCCCATATCCGGGCTGCGGGGCGATTGTCGCCGCCGCCTGGTCTCTCGTTTCTCAAACGCAACCTCGACCGATAGGGGATACCGATATGAAGACCATCAAACTTGCTCCCGGCGAGCGCCTTGTTACCAATCAGCTCAACCGCAAGGGCGTGCTGCCGCAAAACATCGTCGATGCCGCCCGCGATATCGTGGCCAACGTGCGCGCCAACGGCGATGCCGCGGTGCGCGATTACTGCCAGCGTTTTGACGGTGTTGAGCTGGAAAGCTTCCGCCTGCCGCAGGAGCAGATCGATGCTGCGCTCGAAGGCCTCGACCCGGCCTTTGTCGCCGCGCTCGAGAAGGCCGCGCGCCAGATTCGTGAGTTCCACCAGCGCGAGGTCGAGCAGAGCTGGTTTACCACGCGTGCCGATGGCACGATGCTCGGCGTCAAGGTGACCCCGCTCGCCGCGGCCGGCATCTACGTGCCGGGCGGCCGCGCGCAGTACCCTTCCACGGTGCTCATGAACGCCATCCCCGCCAAAGTCGCCGGCGTCAAGCGCGTGGTCATGGTGACGCCGCCGCAAAAGGACGGCTTGATCAGCCCCTATACGCTCGCGGCTGCCAAGCTCGGCGGCGTGGACGAGATCTACATGGTGGGCGGCGCCCAGGCCGTGGCCGCGCTGGCGTACGGCACCGAGACCATTCCGCGTGTCGATAAGATCACCGGCCCGGGCAACGCCTTTGTCGCTGCGGCCAAGCAGATTGTCTCGGGCGATGTGGGCATCGACATGGTCGCCGGCCCGTCCGAGGTCTGCGTGCTGGCCGACGCTACGGCCAAGCCCATGGTGGTCGCGGCCGACCTGATGGCTCAGGCCGAGCACGATCCGCTGGCCGCCTGCTACCTGGTTACCTGCGACGAGCAGTTCGCACGCGAGGTCGAGGCGGGCATCGATATCCTGGTGGCGCAGTCGTCGCGGGCCGAGATTACGCGCGCCTCGCTCGACAACGAGGGCACGATCGTGGTTGCCGCCGACATGGCTGCCGCCGTCGAAGCCGTGAACACCGTGGCACCCGAGCACCTGGAGCTGCACTGCCAGGATGCCATGGGCCTGCTCGGTGGCATCCGCAACGCCGGCGCCATCTTTGTGGGCGCCTGGAGCTCTGAGCCGCTCGGCGATTACGTCGCCGGCCCCAACCACACGCTGCCCACGGGCGGCACGGCCATGTTCTCCAACCCGCTTTCGGTGGAGGAGTTCGTCAAGCGCTCGAGCGTTATCTGCTACACGCCCGAGGGCCTGCTCTCCGACGCTCCGGCTACACAGCGCCTGGCCGAGGCCGAGGGCCTGTGGGCGCACGCGCTTTCGGCCGCGCTGCGCCGCCGCGTGCTGGAGCAGGGCGAGGACGCCGTGAGTGCCGAGTCGCTGGCCGCCGCCGACCTGACCAAGGTTGCCTGGCCGGGCGATGCCGTGGCGACGGTCGCCGAGGGCGTGAACCTGGCTGCGAAGGCTGCCGAGGGTGCCGCCCCGACGGGCGAGGAGGCCTAACATGGCCGAGCTGACGCCGCGCATGAAGGAGCTCGTCCAGCCTTACTTGGCTGGTATTGAGCCCTACGACCCCAACTTTACGCCCACGCGTATCAACCTTTCGGCCAATGAGAACACCTATCCCGTGCCGGCCGGCGTGCGCGAGGCGATTGATGCTGCCCTTGCCGTCACGCCGCTCAACCGCTATCCCGATCCTATGTCCAACGACCTGCGTGACGAGCTTGCTGCCTGGCATGGCGTGGCGCGCGAGAACATCTGCGTGGGCAACGGCGGCGATGAGCTGCTCTATAACTACCTGCTGGCGTTTGGCGGCGCGGGGCGGACCCTGCTCAACTGCCCGCCGTGCTTTAGCGAGTACGCTTTCTTTGCGTCGTTGTGCCAGACCGAGGTGCGCGACGTGTGGCGCGACCCGGCGAGCTTTGAGCTCGACCAAGCTGCCGTGCTTGCCGCGGCACCGGAGTGCAACCTGGCAATCGTGACCTCGCCCAACAATCCCACGGGCGATGTGGCTCCGCTCGACTTTGTCGTGGCCCTGTGCGATGCGTGCCCCGGCATGGTAATGGTCGACGAGGCCTACGTTGAGTTTGCCGATGATTCGTTTGGCGCTGCCACGACGGCGCAGGCGCTCATCGCCGAGCATCCCAACCTGGTGATTCTGCACACGCTGTCCAAGGCGTTTGGCGCTGCCGGCGCGCGCCTGGGCTATGTGATCGCAGCGCCCGAGGTTATTGACGTGTTCGCGGCGATTCGCCAGATCTACTCGGTTAACGTGCTGAGTCAGGCGGCGGCGCTCGCCTGTGTGCGTGCCCGCGGTGCGTATGCGCCCGTGGTGGCGCAGGTCGTGGCTGAGCGCGATCGCGAACTTGCAGCGCTGCGTGCGATGGCCGCCGAGGGCATGCCCGTGGAGGCATGGCCGAGCGCGGCGAACTTTGTGCTCGTGCGTACGCCACATGCCACGCGTGTGCGCGAGCGTCTGCGCGACGAGTATTCCATTCTGGTGCGCGACTTTAGCTACGCGCCGGGTCTCGCGGACTGTCTGCGCATCACCGTGGGCACGCCGCAAGAAAACGACGAGGTGCTGGCCGCGTTTGCCGCGCTGGTGAAGGAGGAGATGTAGATGGACCGCTATGCTGAGGTGACCCGCAAGACGGGCGAGACCGATATTGTCGTAAAGCTCGACCTGGACGGAAGCGGCGTGTATGACATCTCGACCGGCGTGCCGTTTTTCGATCACATGCTCAACGCCTTTGGCCGCCACGGCCTGTTCGATCTGACGGTGCATGCGGTGGGCGACGTTGAGGTGGATGCTCACCACACCGTCGAGGATACGGGCATTGTGCTGGGCGAGGCGTTTTGCAAGGCGTTGGGCGACAAGGCGGGCACCACGCGCTTTGCCGACGCGGCGATCGCCATGGACGAGACACTCGTGATGGCCGCTGTTGATATTTCGGGCCGTGGCCAGGCCTACTGCGAGTTGCCCGTGCCGACCGAGCGCGTGGGGACCTTTGATACCGAGCTGGCCGTTGAGTTCTTCTACGCCTTTGCGCGCGATGCCAAGCTCACGCTGCACGTGCGCGAGCTGGCGGGCGGCAACTCGCACCACATTATCGAGGCCGCCTTTAAGGCCGTGGGCCGCACGATGCGCCACGCCTGCGAGCTCGACCCCCGCGTGCAGGGCGTCCCCAGCACCAAGGGTTCGCTGTAACCTGCCAAAAAGGGACAGGTTTATTTTGGCAGGTTTTATCTGCGGAAATGCTGTTTCATACGGTGGGTGAACGTTTAACCGACCAAAATAAACCTGTCCCTTTTTGGCAGGTTTTGAATGGGGAAAAGGAGGGTCGCGTGGGCGAACCGAAGATCGTGGTGGTCGACTACCACAAGGGCAACTTGTCGAGCGTCGTGCGCGGGCTTGCACGCGCCGGTGCCGCCGCCTGCACGTCGGACAATCCGGAGCAGATCCGCAACGCCGACGGCCTGGTCATTCCGGGCGTGGGTGCGTTCTATGACGCGATTGCCTTTATGCGCCAGAGCGGCGAGGAGACGGCCGTGCTCGATGCCGTCGCCGCTGGAACTCCGCTGCTCGGCATCTGCCTGGGCCTTCAGCTATTTTTTGAGCGCGGCAACGAGGGCGTGCCGGCGGACGAGGGCGCGGTCGCGGACGGAAACGCTCCCGAGCAGGCTGGCGGTCCCTGGGTCGATGGCCTGGGTATTATGCGCGGCTCGTGCACGCGCCTGGAGTCGAGCCGCCTGAAGGTGCCGCACGTGGGCTGGGACCAGGTGCACATGACGTCCGCCGGTGCGGCTGATCCGCTGCTTGCCGGTTTTGCCGAGGGCGCCAACATGTACTTCACCCACAGCTACGCGGTGGCCGACGACGTCGATGCCGCCGATGTGTTGGCGCGCACGCACTATACACGGAGTTTCCCGTGCATCGTGCGCCATGGCAACGTGTGGGGCTGCCAGTTCCATCCCGAGAAATCCTCCGCGCTGGGTCAGCGCATCCTTAAGAACTTCGTCAACATCGTCGAGGAGGTCGGCCGATGATCCTGTTTCCCGCAATCGATCTGATCGGCGGCAAGGTTGTACGCCTGGAGCGCGGCGACCGCAGCCGCTGCAAGGTATATTCCGACGACCCCGTGGCCGTTGCCCGCTCGTTTGCCGAGCAGGGCGCAAGCTGGGTGCATGTCGTCGACCTATCCGCTGCCTTTGGCGAGGACGAGGATACATGCGCTGCCAACTCGGCGGCGATTAAGGCCATCTGCGGCGTCGACGGTCTGTCCGTGGACGTGGGCGGCGGCGTCCGCTCGCTCGCACGCATCGACGAGCTGGCCGGCTATGGTGCTCGCCGCATTGCGCTGGGCACCGTGCTGGTGACCGAGCCGGGTTTTGCCGAGGTGGCAGCCCAAGGCTTTGGCGAGCTGCTGGTGGCAGACATCGCCGCGCGCGACGGTCAGGTCAAGGTGAACGGCTGGCGTGACGGCGCGGGCGTGGTGCTCGACGATGCCGTGGCGCAGCTTACCGAGCTGGGCTTTAAGCATCTGGTGTATACCGACATCGCGCGCGATGGCATGCAGACGGGCATCGACGTGGCAGCGTATCGTCATGTGGCCGAGGTCGCGGGCTTTCCCGTCGTGGCTTCGGGCGGCATCTCGACGCTCGACGACATCCGCGCGCTGGCCGCGGTGGGTGAGGGCGCGATTGAAGGCGCCATTACCGGTCGTGCGCTCTATGAGGGCAACTTTACGCTGGCCCAGGCGCTGGCCGCCGCCCGAGGGGAGGAGTAGCCCATGCTTACCAAACGCGTGATTCCCTGCTTGGACGTCAAGGACGGCCGCGTGGTCAAGGGCGTCAACTTTGTGAGCCTGCGCGATGCGGGCGACCCGGTGGAGCTGGCCCGCGCCTACGACCGCGAGGGTGCGGACGAGGTCGTCTTCCTGGACATTACCGCCACAAGCGACAATCGTGCGACGACTATCGAGATGGCGGCGCATGCTGCTGAGGAGCTGGCCATTCCCTATACCGTGGGCGGCGGCTTTCGCGACTTGGCGGGCATGCGGACCATGGTTGCCGCCGGCGCCGACAAGGTGTCGCTCAACTCGGCGGCCGTGCGCGACCCGTCGTTGATTAGCCAGGCTGCCGCGGCGTTTGGCAGCCAGGCCGTGGTCGTGGCGATCGATGCCAAGCGCGTTGGTTTGCCCGGCGCATCCGGTGCCGACAAGTGGGAGGTCTTCACGGCGGGCGGTCGCAACGCCACGGGCATCGACGCGGTGGCATGGGCCGAGGAGGCGGCTCGTCGCGGCGCCGGCGAGATTCTGCTGACCAGCATGGACCGCGACGGCACCAAGGCCGGCTTTGACCTGGCGCTCACCCGCGCCGTGGCGCGCGCGGTGCCAATCCCCGTCATCGCGAGCGGCGGCGTGGGCACACTCGAGCATTTTGCCGAGGGCGTGATCGAGGGCGAAGCCGACGCCGTACTGGCGGCCAGCGTCTTTCACTTTGGAACCTTCAGCATTCGCCAGGTGAAGGAGTACATGGCCAGCCAGGGCATCCCTGTCAGGTTGGACTTCTAGCGCTGCGGCTTGCCCAGGCACCGCATCTTGTCGCTCAAACCGTCGCTCGCGTACCAAAGTACGCGTCGCTCCTCTTTCGCGGCAACCTGCGGCACCTGGACAACCCTCGCCGACCTGTGGGGCTTACTGTTATTACTTGGGAGAAATGATGACTGAGGTAGTAGAAGCTGCTGATCTTAAATACGACGCCCACGGGCTGATTCCTTGTGTGGTTCAGCAATATGACACCGGCGAGGTGCTTATGGTTGCTTGGATGAACGAGGAGTCGGTGGGGCTGACGCTCAAGACCGGGACCACGTGGTTTTGGAGTCGCAGCCGTCAGGAGCTCTGGAACAAAGGCGCGACGAGTGACAACATGCAGGAGGTCAAGGAGCTCTGGGCCGACTGCGATAGCGATACGCTGCTGGTCAAGGTGGACTCGCCGGGTCCGGCCTGCCATACCGGCAACCGTACCTGCTTCTTTAAGCGCGTGGAAGGGGGAGTGCGATGAAAGTCGTGACGCCGTTCGAGGTCGCCGACTGCAACACCGAGCTCCTCCGCGCGGGCGTGCCATGCCGCGTGCACCTGACCGATGCCTGCGGGGCGCAGTCGTTTTGGCTCGAGGCCGAGAAGGAAAGGCTCGACGAGGCCCATGCCGTCATCGTTGAGTTCTTTGAGAAAAAGGGCGCAAAGCTTCGGTTCGATGAGACCGGTACCTACTTTACGCTGCAGTAACGAGAGGAAATAACCATGGGAGTCAGAACAGCTAACGTGCAGCCGGGAAATATCGGCGAGACGCTGACGGGACTGGCCGAGGTGATTCACGGTCGTCGCGATGCGTCGCCACAGGAGAGCTACACCGCCCGCCTGCTGACCGACGTTGAGGACGAGCTGCTCAAGAAGCTTGCCGAGGAAGCGAGCGAGGTGATCATGGCCTGCAAGGATAACGATCACGATCACATCCGTTACGAGGCCGGCGACCTGATCTACCACCTACTCGTGACGCTCGAGCGTTACGGCATCACCCTCGACGAACTGGCCGGCGAACTCAATGCCCGCCGCCACTAGTCGTTTAAGAACGTCCCCAACGACTAATCTTAGGCGAGGGGCGTGGACTCCCATTCTCCGGTGAGGTGGGGGATGTCGAAGGTTCGATAACCGCAGTCGTAGGCGTGGGCCTGAGCCTCGCGGATGTTCCAGCAGATGTCGCAGGCGCGGTGTGCGTCCGAGCCAAAAGTGATTGGCACCTCGGCGTGGGCGAAGCAGCGCAAAAGGCCGGTCACGGGATAGTAGTCGTCGAGCCCCTTGCGCGGTGCGGCCGTCGAGACCTCAACGCGGCGACCCGTATCGTGCGCGCACTCGGCCATCTGCTGCCAAAACGGCGCGGGGTCAAAGTCGGGCGCAAAGCCTTCCTTCGAAAAGCGCATGACTAGGTCGGGGTGAGCCATCACATCAAAGTTGAGCGGGCTCTCGCAGGCGCGGCACCAGTCATCGACGTAGCGCTCCCACACGCCGCGCGCGCCTAAGTTTTCCCAAACATGCAGGTTGGTATCGTCGTCGATCCAGCCACAAAGCGAGTCGGGCGTATCGGGACGAGCGACGCTCTCTGTTCCCGCCGTGCCCGCGGCGCCGGCCATGATATCGCCCGGGTCGCCAATCCAATGCACGCTGCCCAAGCGCACCACGGCGCCCTGGGACCAGCGCTCTACCAAGGGCTCGCAGCCTTCGTACCAATCGCATTCAAAGCCATAGATAAGCTCGAGCTCCGGCGCGATCTGCGCGGCAAGCTTGCGGGCATCCTCAAAAGCCAGGCGATGTGCCGGCAAGTCGCCCTCGACGACCTGTACCTCGCAGTTAGCATCCATGCTGGCAGGCAGGGTGAGGTGGTCGGTCGAGACCATGACCCGACAGCCGGCGGCCGCGGCGGCGCAGACGTTTTCCTCAAACGAGGCATGCCCGTCCGAAAACGAGGTGTGGGTATGGCAATCGACCAGCGGGCACATGGGCATAGCGGCTCCTTTGCGTCAAGCGAATCCGCTTCATTGTAATGGCGCAGCTCTCAACACGCCGGGCACGCCGGGGATCGAAATCGATTGGAAAGGTTGCGCGGCGCGTGGTGCGGCCTCGCTTGCTCTCAAAACGTGTACGTCAGCCTCCAAAACCGACAAAAAATGACATGTTTGGAGGCTGACGTACACGTTTGGATGGGGGCGAGGACGGCGACGGACGAAAGTCACGCCTGTGCCACGTCCGATGTGCTAGCGTTTGGGTGAATAAAACGAGCCTGTGCGGAAAGGATCCGGACCGTATGCAACGTGGAAGTACATCTCCGCTGTCGCGCGAGACCGATGCGCCCGAAACCATCGTCAAGCTGGAGTGCGACATCGACGACGCGTCGCCCGAGGTGCTCGCCTACGCCGCTGACCGCCTGCGCGAGGCGGGCGCCCGCGAGGTGCACTGGCTGCCCCTCTACTGCAAAAAAGGCCGCCCCGGCTGGCAACTGCAGGTAATCTGCGCCCACGAGGATATCGAGCGGCTGCAGACGATTATCTTTTTGGAAACCACGACCAATGGTATTCGTCGCCAGGTTATGGAACGCGTCTGCCTGCCGCGTCGCTTTGAACAGGTGGCGACACCTTGGGGCGAGGTGGCCGTTAAGGTGGCGACTCTGCCCGACGGCAGCGAGCGTGCAGCGCCCGAGTACGAGGACTGCGCCCGCCTTGCCCGCGAGCATAACGTGCCGCTCCAGCGCGTGATGCAGGCGGCACAAGCCGCGGCGTTCCGATTTGAGTAACGCGGCCGGTGGCACGCCGCGCCCAGCCCTATCAACCCACACCCGAAAGGACTCCCCATGAAATACCTCATCGCTTCCGACATTCACGGCTCGGCATATTGGACCGAGCGCCTCTGCACCGCCATCGAATCCGAGCAGCCCGACCGTATTGTGCTGCTAGGCGACCTGCTCTACCACGGCCCGCGCAACGACCTGCCGCGCGACTACGCTCCCAAGCGTGTGATTCCGCTGCTCAACGCCCTAGCCGACCGCATCATTGCGGTGCGCGGCAACTGTGACGCCGAGGTCGACCAGATGGTCCTCGACTTTCCCGTCATGGCCGACTACGCCACGCTGTTCGATGAGGCCGGCCGCGAGCTGTTCCTGACGCACGGCCACGTCTTTGGCGCCGGCATGCACAACAGCGTCGACCACGCGCCCGCGCTGCCCGAGGGTTCCGCGCTCGTCTACGGTCACACGCACATCAAGGTTAACGAGGTAAGCGAGGCGCACCCGGGCCTGTGGCTCTTCAACCCCGGCAGCGTGAGCATCCCCAAGGACGGCACGCACAGCTACGGCATCTACGAGGGCGGCGCGTTCCGCCACGTGATCCTGGAGGAGGACTAACCATGGCGCAGCACATGGCTCAGCAAAATGACGAGGGCTCGCGCGACCTGTCCACGCTGGTCGACGCGTCGGCCGAGCTGCAGCATCTGGTGCAGACCATCTGGCGCCTACGCCAGCCCGACGGCTGTCCGTGGGACCGCGAGCAGACACACCGCAGCATTGGCAAGAACATGATCGAGGAGGCCTATGAGGCGCTCGACTGCATCGAGGCCGACGACGCGGCACACCTTCGCGAGGAGCTGGGCGACGTGCTCATGCAGGTGGTGCTGCATGCGCAGATTGCGGCGGACGCCGGCGAGTTTACGCTGGCCGACGTGGCGCGCGATATCGACGCCAAGCTCATTCGCCGCCACCCGCATGTGTTTGGCGATGCGGATGCCGACAACCCCGACGAGGTGCTCAAGATTTGGGACGAGGTCAAGCTTGCCGAGAAGGCTGCCAAGGACAAGGCTGTGGCGGCGGGCGAGGCTGCGCCCGAAGGCCTGCTCGACGGCGTGCCCACGCACCTGCCGGCGCTGATGCAAGCTCAGAAGGTGTCGCGCAAGGCGGCGGCCGTGGGCTTTGAGTGGGAGACGGTCCAGGATGTGTGGGACGAGGTCGCCGAGGAGCGTGCCGAGTTTGAGGCCGAGGCGCCCGGCTCGCCCGAGCGCGAGATGGAATTTGGCGACCTGCTCTTTGCCCTAGTCAACGTCGCGCGCAAAGAGGGGATTGACGCCGAGAGCGCCCTGCGCGCGAGCACGGCCAAGTTCCGCCGTCGCTGGGCTGCGATGGAGCAGATGGCGGCCAACGCCCATGTGGATCTGGCTGAGCTTTCGACCCACGGCCTCAACGACCTGTGGGATGCCGCAAAGGCGGAGGAGTAAGACTGCGGGAACGACGGGCTGACACGCCTCATCGTTCCTGCTAAATTTTTCGAAAATCAAGTGTATCCCTCGGCTAACTTAGGGCATAATGCAAAAAGTGCGACATGGCTAACTTACGGAGACGCACCGACGGTGCACGGTCAGCCGGTCGCCAAGCATTCAACCCGTTTCCAAGTGAGAGGGAGACAACATGAGTGATATTTTGGACGTCTACGGTCGCGAGGTGCTCGACAGCCGCGGCAATCCCACCGTCGAGGTCGAGGTCGTGCTCGAGGACGGCAGCTTTGGCCGCGCAATGGTGCCTTCGGGTGCTTCGACCGGCGCCTTTGAGGCCTGCGAGCTGCGCGATGGCGACAAGAGCCGCTACCTGGGCAAGGGCGTCTCGCAGGCCGTCGAGCACGTCAATAACGAGTGCGCCAACGCCGTCGTGGGCCTCGACGCCTTCGATCAGCGCGCCGTCGATGCCGCGCTGATTGCCGCGGACGGTACCCCCAACAAGACCAAGCTCGGTGCCAACGCCATCCTGGGCGTGTCGCTGGCCGTCGCCCGCGCCGCTGCCGAGTCGGCGGGTCTTTCGCTGTACCAGTACCTGGGCGGCGTCAACGCCCATCTGCTGCCCACGCCCATGATGAACATCCTCAACGGCGGCGTGCATGCCGACAATAACGTCGACTTCCAGGAGTTCATGATCATGCCGGTGGGCGCCCCGAGCTTTGCCGAGGGCCTGCGTTGGTGCGCCGAGGTCTATCACACCCTCAAGGGCGTGCTGCACGAGGCCGGCCTGGGCGGCGGCGTGGGCGACGAGGGCGGCTTTGCGCCCAACCTCAAGACCAATGCCGAGCCGTTCGAGTACATTACCAAGGCCGTCGAGAAGGCTGGCTTTAAGCCCGGCGTCGACTTCATGTACGCCATGGACCCGGCCTCGACCGAGTTCTACAACGCCGAGACCGGCATGTACGAGCTCAAGGGCGAGGGCGTGGAGTACACGAGCGCCCAGATGGTTGATTACTGGGAGAAGCTCGTCGACACCTATCCCATCATTTCCATCGAGGACGGCATGGCCGAGGAGGACTGGGACGGTTGGGTTGAGCTTACCCGCCGCATTGGCAACAAGGTGCAGCTCGTAGGCGACGACCTGTTCGTCACCAACACTGAGCGCCTCAAGAAGGGCATCGAGCTGGGTGCCGCCAACGCGATCCTGGTCAAGGTCAATCAGATCGGCACGCTCACCGAGTCGCTCGAGGCCATCGAGACCGCCAAGGAGGCCGGTTACGCCTGCATCGTGAGCCACCGCTCCGGCGAGACCGAGGATTCCACGATCGCCGACCTGGTCGTGGGCGTCAATGCCGGCCAGATCAAGTCGGGCGCCCCGTGCCGCAGCGACCGTATCGCCAAGTACAACCAGCTCATTCGCATCGAGGACGAGCTCGAGGGCAGCGCGCGCTACGCCGGCAAGGCCGCGTTCTACAACATTCGCTAAACGGGCGAATTTGGCGAGGGGGAGGCTGACTCGGTTCCGCCCCGCCTTGGCTGGATGCTGCAAAGCGCCATGGGCGCTGGGCCATATGGCTCAGCGCCTTTTTTATGTCGAGCAAAGGCTGGCGAAGGCGGTGCGGGTGCTCGTGCTATAACTAAAGGACTTAGCGCAAACAAACCTCAACCGCACAAGGCGCACATGGATCAGATTTACGACAACAGGTACTATTCCGCCGGTTCGCGCGAGCCGTCGCCTCGCCGTGCGCGCACGGTGCAGCTCGGTGGGTCCGCCTACGCCGGCGTCGACCGCTCCACGCAGCGCCCGACAAGTACCTCGCGCCCCAATGCTCAATCGAATACTTCGACAGATGGACCGGTGCGCCCGGCACGTTCGTCGCATGCGTCGCGTCCCTCGACTCAGGCACACGACAAATCGAGCAGGCCCTCGAACCGTTTTTCGGGCTCGGACTTTATGCGCTACGCCAACGACAACGCGGTGGTCAAGGCGATCTATGACTTTACGCATGGCTCTCTGCGTCCGCTGTTTATCGGTATCGTGGTGGCGCTGGTGCTCGTGAGCCTGTATTTTCCCGTGCGCGATCTGTACGTGGCAAAGCGTTCGAGCGATATCTTGGCCAAGCAGGTCGAGATTCGCCAGCAATACAATGATGAGCTGCAAAAAAGCGTCGACAAGCTGCTCTCGGAGGAGGGTATCAAGGACGCGGCGTCCGAGGACCTGGGCCTGGTGATGCCCGGCGAGAAGAAGATTGACGTGCTAGGCTTGGACGACGATTCGGACTCGTCGTCGAGCAAAAAGTCCTCAAACGCCAAGAAGGCCAGCGAAGTGGCCAAGGAAATCGGAGAAGTCGGCAAGGACGCGCCGTGGTATATCCAGGCGCTCGACATGCTGTTTGGGTTTAACGGCGTCGAGGGCCAGACGGTCGTGTCCAACGGCAAATAGCGCCCGGAGGGGAGCCCGCAATGACAAATTGCAAACGCTATAAGGTAGCCGCGATCGACCTGGGGACGGTGTCGTCGCGACTGGTGCTGGCGCAGGTCGAGGCCGGGGCAATCGTGGAATCGTCCAAGCATACCGAGATTACCGACCTGGGCGAGGGCGTGGACGCGACGGGGCGCTTCTGCGAGGCGGCGGTCGAGCGCGTGCTCGCTGCGTGCCGTACGTTTGTGGACGAGGCGCGCGCCTTTGGGGCCGTGTGCGTCTGCACCACGTGCACGAGTGCCGCGCGCGATGCGTCCAATGCCGCGTTGCTGCTGGATGGCCTGCGCGAGTTGGGGCTCGAACCACAGGTGATTCCGGGTGAGGTCGAGGCGCGCCTGACATTTTTTGGCGTGGCGCACGACTTTGCCGGCGAGCGCATCATCGTCGCGGATTCGGGCGGCGGCTCCACGGAGCTCGCGACGGGCGTATACGCTCCGGAGCGCAGCGTCTTTGCGCTGGAGGGAACGCGCTCGCTGGACATCGGTTGCCGTCGCGTGACGGAGCGCTTTTTCTCCGCGCTGCCGCCCGCGGATGGCGAGCTTGCTGCCGCTGCCGCGTGGGCAGGCGAGCAGTTCGCCGCCTATTTTGAGGGCCTGCCGAGCAATTTTGAGCGTGCAGAGCGCCTGGTCGCCGTGGGCGGCACCGTCACCACGCTCGTGGCACTCGTTCACGAGCTGGAACCGTACGATTCGAGCTTTGTGCACCTACGCGAGCTGTCGCTGGAGCAGGTCTCGGCCGCTATCGAGCACATGTCTGTGTTGGACGCGGAAGGCATCGCCGCGCTACCGGGTGTACAGCCCAAACGCGCGGGCGTGATCTTGGCCGGTGCCGTGGTAATTCGCGAGCTCATGCGCGCCGGTGGCTACAAGACGCTCACTGTAAGCGAGAACAGCCTACTTGCCGGCATGGCCGCCACCATCAACGAGGCTCTCGACGGCGCCGCCCCCACCATCGCCTGGACCCCGAGTCTGAGCGCCCTTTAACCGTCTCCCTCTGAGTTGCGGTGAAATAGTTCCTAAATGGGCCGGTAAACGGTATAAACAGGATCTATTCCACCGCAACTTCTAAGGGGCCGAAGCAGTCTTTTTAGCTCGTCCTAAATTAGCTGACTTTCTGAAGCGCGGGGCGGTGGGACGTCTGCGTATTTGCTGCGCAAATACGCACCGGCTTCGGACGCCTGCCGGCGCCCTCGCCGGCTCGCTGCGGACGCTGCGCGTCCGCTTGACGCTCGCCCCTTCGCGGGTTCGAGCCCCACCGGCATCTAAAAGAAACGAGCCCGCGTCCCTTGGGGACACGGGCTCGAAAGCTCCATATGGTAGGGGCGGTGGGACTCGAACCCACAATCCTTGCGGCGAGAGATTTTAAGTCTCCTGCGTATGCCAATTCCGCCACGCCCCCGTGAGACTAGAAGTCTAGCACAAGCCGTCCGTTACGCGTTGACGGCCATCGAGTGTTGGCCCGACTTCTCCAGGAACTCCTGGAACTTGGCTTCGTCGCCCTTGTTTTGGTACTGCAGGGCCAGCAGGTATTCCAGGCGGCAGCTCTTGACCTTGTCGTCACCGGCCTCCTTGAGCATGCGCTCCAGCTCGGGAATGTCGTTGTGGCGCTTCAAGATCATCGTGTCGTACATCAGCTGGCATTCGTGTGCGACTGCCTCGGCCTGACCGCCCTCAAAGCCCTTGATCTCGTGCAGGAGCTCCTTGGATTTTTTGCGGTCCTCCTGGCCAACGTAGTAGTTAAAGGCCTTAATCACCAGGTCGACGCGCTGCATCTTGGGCAGATTGAGTCCCAGCAGCAAATCGAACATCTCGTCGGCGCGCTTGTGGTCCTCGCGCAGCAGATAGGAGTTCAGGCGCAGGTAGTCGCGGTTGTAGCGCGGGTACAGCATGCTGGTGAGTTTGCCATCGAGCAAACGATCGAACTCGTCCCACTGCTTGGCAGCCATAAGCTGTTGCAGGCGCTTAAACGTGGTGCGTTTTTTTACGCTAAAGAACACCGATATGGCGATACAAATAATGACGACGGCGGTCCAGAGGGTGCGGGAATCGGGCATATTAGGGTCCTTAGTCGCTCATAAAGCGAGCGGTATGACAACACGTACTAGATGTATTATACGCAGCGCGCAAGCAAACTGGCATAAAAGCTCATCGAGGCTGAGTGCCATCGCTCGCTGCGGTACACTTACCTAAAGTAAACCACGAAGGGAGACATTACCTATGAAGAAGATCGTTTTGGCTTGCGGTGCTGGCGCTGCTACTTCCACGCTCGTTGCCCAGAAGGTCGCTACCCTGCTCGACGCCAACGGTTACGCCGACAAGTACGAGATCGTGCAGTGCGCCATCTCCGAGGCCAAGGACGTTTGCGACGAGGGCGCCGACCTGCTGATCGCCACCACCGTTGCCCCCGAGGGCCTCACCTGCCCGTACGTGAGCGGTGTGCCCTTCATGACCGGCATGAACCGCGTCGCCGCCGAGAAGGCCGTCCTCGACGTCATGGCTCAGTAGGCGCTGACTGTATGAGTGAGCAGAACGCCAATCCGGTCGAGCTCTTTGGTATGCGCGTTGCCCATGTGGGCATTAACGCCGCCAACCCGGCAGACGCCTTGGAGATCGCGGAGCTGTTCTCGACGATGATGGGTCTGCCCGTTATCGAGACCCCGGTTTCGTACTTTAACGATTCGCTGGTCGAGGTCATGAAGCAGAATGGTCGTGGCACCAAGGGCCACATCGGCTTTGCCGTCAACGACATTGATGCGGCCGAGAAGTGGTTTGCCGAGCGCGGGCTCGAGGTCAACGAAGAGTCGCGCGCGCTGCTGCCCGACGGTAGCACCAAGCTCGTGTACTTTAAGCGCGAGTTCGCCGGTTTCGCCGTGCATCTGTGCCGAGAGTAGCGCACAAGCTGCCATAGCTAGCAAAAAGGGATAGGGCCGTGTGGCCCTATCCCTTTATTTATGCCGAGGGGCTTCCTAGCGCGGTAGGCGAATCGTAAAGCGGCTGCCGACGCCCTCGACTGAAGTCACGCCGATGACACCGCCATGGCTATCGACGATCCACTTGGCAATGGCAAGCCCCAGACCCGAGCCCTGCGCGCCGGCATCGCGTGCGTTGTCGGCGCGGTAGAATCGTTCAAACGCGTGAGCTGCGGATTCCTGGTTCATGCCGATGCCCTCGTCCTCAACACTTATGTCGATTGAGCCCGCGCCCACATTCGGCGTCACGCCAAAGGTGATGATTGTACCCGCATTCGAATACTTGGCGGCATTTTGCACGATTACGCGCAGGGCCTGCTTCACGAGCGCCACGTCAACCGACGCGTCGCAGCGCGGGTCGCTGCCAAGCGAGACATCGTACGCCAGGCGGTACGCATGCCCAGAATCAATCATCTGTGACTCCTCGCATACCTCGCCGACGAGTGCAGCCAGATTGGTATCCACACGCCGCAGGACCGTGCGGCCGGCATCGCCGCGCGCCAAAAACAACAGCTGCTCTACAAGCTCCTGCATATGCTCGCTTTCGGCCTTGAGTGAGGCGATGGATTCCGCCAGCACGTCCGGGTCGTCTTTGCCCCAGCGGTCGAGCATGTTCACGTAGCCCTGAATCACCGCGATGGGTGTGCGCAGCTCGTGGCTTGCGTCGTTAACAAAACGCATCTGCTGCAACTTGGCCTCTTGCATCTGGCGCAGCAGGCGGTTGAGCGCGACCTCGATGCTCGCCAGGTCGGCATCGCCGGTGGTGACACTCGGCGAATCGACGCTCGCGCGCTCGATGGCCTGCTCCAGCGTTTCCATCTTGCCGCCGGCGAGCTGCATGCGGCCGAGCTCGTCTGCGCGCAAGGCCAGGTCGTTGAGTGGTGCCATGGTGCGGCGCACACGACGGGCGCCGCTGAGCATGTTGAGCACGCTGATAGCTTGTCCGCCCGCAACGACAAGATAGAGGGGCCACAGCGCGACGAGGTCCTGCCCGAGGGGGAAGGTCTTGGTGGTACGCGCAAGCTCGACGGTATAGGTGAGCGTGGCCGGGTCCCAGCCGCGTGCGGGCGTCAGCGACATGCCGTGAACGGTGGCGCCGGGAATCCAGCCTGCGGTAAACGCGCCATCGGGCAGCGTCTGGTTGTAGCCATAGACAAGGATCGCCGCCGCAACAACCAGCAGCCACAGATCGAGCCAGACGTAGCTCACCAGGCGGCGCCACATGTAGCTCCAGTTGATGGCGCGGGCGATGGAGGTGACGCGCTTGGTCTCGGCGTTACGCGCGGCAGACATAGCCCACCCCGCGCACGGTCTGGATAATGCGGGCGCTGCCGGCGTCCTCGATCTTAGCGCGCAGGTGCGCGATGTGGACATCGACGTTGTTGGTGTCGCCCACGTATTCGTAACCGAGCGCTTCGTGCGCGATGCGCTCGCGCGTGAGCACGGTGCCGGCATGTGCCATAAGCAGGGCGAGGACGTCGAACTCGCGGGCGGTCAGCACGATGAGTGAGCCGCCGACCATAACCTCGCGGCGGTCGGGATCGAGTGCGACCGAGCCCACGGTGAGCGCGGCGGGGGAGGGCGAGGCAGCGGTCTGGGCCGTGTCGGTTGCCGGGGAGATTGTGGCGATACCGACGCCCGCGCCGCTCGCCACGCCCTCCCCGGCCCCGACGCCGCCAACGCCCGAAGCCGCCCGCACGGCCTCCGCGCGCTTCAACGCCACGCGGATTCGTGCGAACAGCTCCTCAATCGCAAACGGCTTGGTCAGGTAATCGTCGGCGCCGGCATCGAGCCCGGCCACCTTATCCATCACGGCGTCGCGTGCGGTGACCATAATCACCGGCACGTCCTTGCGCTTGCGGATGCGCCGCAGCACCTCCATGCCGTTGAGCTGCGGCAACAGCACGTCGAGCAGAATCAGATCATAGTCGCGCTCCAGTGCCAGGTCCACGGCGGTGCGGCCGTCGGCGGCGTGCTCCACTTGGTAGCCCTCGTGCTCCAGCTCGAGCGTCACAAAGCGGGCGATTTTCTCCTCGTCCTCTACGATCAGGATTCGTGCCATACGTGCCCCCATCTGCGATTACTTGTCGTCGTTCAGATTTTGTTTGATGCCGTCCGCGGCGTCGGCGGCGTGATCCATCAGGTTGTTGATGCTGCCGGGCACGTCGCCGTCGCTATCGATGCGGTAGCGCATGCCAAAGAACAGGCCAATCAGCATAAGCCAAATCGTGGCGCCCCAGGCAAACAGTGCGACGATGGGAATCAGGATGGGAATGTTGAGGATGATGGCGTCGCGACGCGTGGCGACAAACTTGGTCTCCAGGCTCAGGCGGAAGAGCTTTTTGAGGTACTCCCACACGCTGTCCATCTTCTTGGAGAAGTCGGTCTTTTCGCTCGACTTCTCGTAGGCGGCCTGCGCAGCGACCATCTCGGCCGAGGGCTCATCGACCGGCTCGGACTCGGTGGCGGCGTGCGCCGACGTGGTCTGGGTCTTGCCCTGCGACTCGAGCCAAATGATGGCATCCAGAACGTTGCCGTCGGCGGCGTCGAGCGCGGCCTTGGCATCGGTGTAGCTCACGTTGCACTTGGTGCGGATGATTTCAACTTTTTCGAGGTTGTCCATGACCTGTCCTTTCGTTCGATGGGCGCGACGCCGGGCGATCTGCCCGGGCGCGAGCGTTGCGTTCGGCGGCCTGCGTTGCGCGGCGCTGCCCCGCCCTTGGTCGAACTCTATAGTGCAGGTTATAGATTAAGCGATTCTTGAGCCAAGATTAATGTTGGATGAGTTTTTGGGTGGGATGAAGTTGATATTCAAGGAGGCGGCCGCTTGGTTGATTTCCGATCTCAGCCGAACACATTAGGCGGACAGGCCGTTCCCGCAGCTAGCCGAACGCCCCCGAGGCCCCATCCGGGCCCCGGGGGCGCCG
>JAHAAK010000068.1 GCA_018376905.1 Collinsella sp.
GAAAAGGAATTTCTCGGGGCCGCCTCTCGGCGGCCTTGCGAAAAACAAATCCAAGTTAGACCATTTCAAATGGTTCGATGTCTGCCCGGATGCGACACTTGAAGTGTCCATCCTCGCAGTATCCGGTTCTCAAGGTGCACGCCCCGCGGCTGATCCGGTCCGACCGGGCCGCGCGGCAAGGAGATATATTGCCAGACCGGAGGGCCCCCGGGGGCGGGAATCTGGGCGTACACATTTCCTACACATATAAGTACTCTCGGCTGGCTGGTTAAAAACAGGAGGGGACCTCGCTTCCGAGATCCCCTCTTTTGCCTATCTATAGCAATAGACTCTTAAATACCTTATGCCAGCAGCTTGCGACCGGACTCCTCGATTGCGCCAAGTGCTGCATCTGCCTCGGCGGCATCCGCGCCCTTAGCGAAGATGTACAGCTTGATCTTGGGCTCGGTGCCGGAAGGACGAACGATACCCTTATTGCCACCCTCAAGATCGAACTCAATGACATTAGCCTTCGGCAGGCCGTTCACGCAGGTGTTGTAATCAACGACGGCCTCAATCTTGGAACCGGCGAGCTCCGCGGGCGGGTTCTCGCGCAGACCGGCCATGATGCCGGCCATCTTTGCCGCACCCTCAGCACCCGGATAGCTCAGCGAAATCGTCTTATTGTGATAGTAGCCATACTTCTCGTACAGCTCGTGCATCGCGTCGGCAAGGTTCTTACCCTGCAGCTTGTAATACTGCGCCATCTGGCAAATCAGAAGCGAAGTGCTCACCGCGTCCTTATCGCGCACGTGGTCGCCGGCCAGATAGCCGTAGCTCTCCTCGAAACCGAAGATAAAGCGATCGACCTCGCCAGCATCGGAAAGCGAGGTAATGATGTCACCGATGTACTTGAAGCCCGTCAGGCAGCGACGGAGCTCAAAGCCGTACTCGTCGGCCAGTGCGTCAACCATAGCGGAAGAAACGATAGTAGTAACGGCAACCTTCTTGGTGAGATCCTCGCCGCGGGCGGCACGTGTCTTGCAAATATAGTCGAGCAGCAGGACGCCCATCTCGTTACCAGTCAGCAGCAGGTAGTCATCACCATTCTTGACGGCAACGCCAACACGGTCGGCGTCGGGATCGGTTGCAAGCAGCAGATCAGGGTGAACCTGCTCGCAGAGATCGATGCCCTTCTGCATGGCCTGACGGATCTCGGGGTTAGGATACGGGCAGGTCGGGAAATCGCCGTTAGGCTCCTTCTGCTCGGGAACAACCGTGACATCGGTGATGCCAGCGCGCTCGAGCACCGTCGTGACGGGAATGAGGCCGGTGCCGTTGAGCGGAGTGTAGACGAGCTTAAGCGGTGCGCCGGCAATCTCCTCGGCAGAAAGGTTAGTCACGCCGCGGGCGAGAACGGCGTCATAATAACGCTCGAGGCACGAGTCATCGATCCAATTAACCAGACCCTGCTCAAGAGCCTCATCAAAGTCCATGGACTTCACGCCGGTAAACGTATCGGTCTCGGCGATAGCCCTAGAAATTGCATCGGCGGCCTCACTGGTGATCTGGCAGCCGTCGGGGCCATAGGCCTTATAGCCGTTATAAGGCGCCGGATTATGACTAGCGGTCATGCAAATGCCACCGGAGCACTTAAGGTCACGGACGGCCCAGGAAAGCGTCGGCACGGGAGAAATCTTAGGATACACGAGAGCAGTCACGCCGTTTGCCGCAAGAATGGCAGCCGTCGTCTTAACGAACAGTTCACCCTTATTGCGGCTATCGCGAGCGATGGCAACCATCGGATGCTCGAAGGTCGCATTGAGGTAGTCAGCGAATCCCTGCGTCGCGCGACCGACCGTATAAATATTCATACGGTTAGTGCCTGCACCGATAGTGCCACGTAGACCGGCGGTACCGAAGGCGAGATCTTGGAAGAAAGCGTCGGTGATGGCGTCTTCGTCACCCTGCTCCTTCATTGTGTTGAGCTCAGCGAGGAGCTCCTCGTCCTTGACATTGGCAATCCAAGTATCAAGCAGCTCATGAACATCTGCCATGTGAGTCCTTCCGTCACAATCAATAAAACAACCCGTATAAAACAGGACAAGCGCATCAGCGCGCTAAAGCAAATATTAGTCCATTGAGAACAGAGAACCGGCCACAGAACGGTGAACGTTTATATTCACCGGTGGATGATTGGATTGATTAAATTGCTTAGAGAATGTCATCTGTAACGCAAAAAAGGGGGAGGCCGCGAGGCCTCCCCCTTCTTCAAGTCGATTGACGGCTCGGTGCCGTCCACCGGTCAGCGGCGCCCTGGCCTCCCACGGG
>JAHAAK010000035.1 GCA_018376905.1 Collinsella sp.
CAGGATGCCCATGGAGTAGTTGTAGCACTTCCACAGGGCGTTGTTGATGTCATCGGGCCAGTAGAAACCCCAGATGTTGGGGACCGAGGCTACCAGGCAAAAGATGGACGAGAAGATGATGATGGGGATGACGGAGATAAAGCCGTCGCGGATCGCCTTGAGGTACTTGTTGCGGGCGATCGCGTTGAAAAAGGGCTGGCCCTTTTCGATGATGGCGATGAGTTGCTCCATGCAATGCTCCTAAGAGTCGGTGGGTTAGCAACGATGGTAGCTTTTGACTTTCGGTTGCCAAAATGTTGACGTTGCCATTTTGTGACACAAAAAAAGAAGCGAACCGGTGGTTCCTGTGCCTGCGAACCGTCGATTCCTTACGCGTAAACGTTTGAGCCGCCCGGTGGCTCTGTGTTTGCACAATGGCAACGTTAACATTTGGTCGACAAAAGCCGTTTGGGGAAGCAAAAATGTCGGTGAACGGTAGGTTTTGGGTGGTGAGCGTATGGTGGGGGAGGCGTTGGATATACTTGAAGGCGGTAAAAATGACTGCGCAAGGTGCCATCAATGGCATCGTTGACATAGAAAGATCGACCTATGGCCGCTGTTAAAAAATCGGTATCCGTTAAGGATGTGGCGCGTCTCGCGGGCGTCTCGGAGCAGACGGTCTCGCGCACCGTGCACGATTCGCCCAGCGTGCGCCCCGAGACCAAGGAACGCGTGCGTGCCGCCATGCGCGAGCTGGGGTATCGCCCAAACTTTGCCGGTCGATCGCTGCGCCGCGGTAAGTTTAAGACCGTCGGCGTCGCCATGTTCAACATTACCGGCACCGGCAACCTCGACCGTATGGAGGGCTTTGCCGCCGCGGCCGACAAACACGGCTATGCCATCACCCTCACTAAAGTAGACGGGCATCCGTATACCCTCGAGAGCGCATCGTCACGCATGAGCGCACTGCCAGTGGACGGTATGGTTGTGATCATGAATCGCATGCCGGCGGACTTTGGCACCTTCGAGCCGCTACCTGGCATGCAGACGGTGCTCGTTACCATGCTGGAGCACCCGCTCTGTTCAACGGTCGATAACGACCAGTTCGATTGCTCGCGCCAGGTGGTCGAGTATTTGCTGGGGAGGGGGCACAAGACTGTGCACTTTATCTCATGCCCCGAGCGCTCGCTTTCGGGCATGCGGCGCGAGGAAGGCTGGCGCGAGACATTGCGCGCGCATGGCATTGAGCCCCCGCAGCTCGTGCGCGGCGACTGGACGGCACAGAGCGGGTATGCCGCAGGCCAGGCTCTGGCGGATGATCCGACCTGCACGGCCATTTATGCCTCCAACGATGCCATGGCATATGGCTGTATCCGTGGGCTCGAGTCGCGCGGGAAGTGCGTGCCCCAGGACGTGAGCGTGGCGGGTGTTGACGATAGTCTGGGCGATATCGTGCCCGACCGTCGCCTGACCACGGTGCGCTTTGACAACAAGCGCGTCGGCATGTGGGCGGTCGACAAGATTGCCGGCGCCGATGGGGGTGCGTCTGGCGTGGAGCACATGCTGATCCCCGGTGTGCTCGTAGAGGGCGATACGGTGCGCGATTTGCGTTAGGGTGCGGTCCTGTTTGGGTTGTCACTAACTGTGTTCGATATTGTTCAGATTGGTTTAAAAACCGTTCACGGGCGAAAAGTGACCGTTCATAGCTTGAAATTGCGTTTTGCGCTGTTCTTTTTTGTTTGAATGTTAATGTTTCTGTCATACAGAACGCAGCGCGTATGCCCGGACGCGATGCTCTCCATTGGTTCATATGTGAAAGGAACGCAATATGGCAACCAAAGAAGAAATCTCGATGGTTGGATTCGAGATTGTCGCATACGCAGGTGACGCCCAGACCGATCTGCTTGCAGCGCTCGATGCTGCTCGCGAGGGCGATTTTGAGAAGGCCGAACAGCTGCACAAGGATGCCAGCGATGCACTTATCGGCGCCCACGACACGCAGACCAAGCTGCTTTCGCAGGAGGCCGGCGGTGGCGAGATGGAGATGACCTTCATCATGGCTCACGCTCAGGACACTCTCATGACCACTATGATCCTGGAGAAGCAGGCCCGCTTTACCATCGATGCCTACAAGCGCATCGCCGAGCTCGAGGCCAAGCTCGCCTAACGAGCCCTCACAACCAAGTCCCCTTCCAAAAGCTCTGCCGCTACCCGCGGCAGGGCTTTTTCTGTCCTCCTCCAAGTTGCGGTGAAATAGGGACTGAATAGGGGCCGACGGGCGCAAAACAATCCCTATTCCACCGCAACTCATCCGGAGATAGTCATTGGGGACAGTCTTGGTGCGCTCTGTTCGTCTTCCCGTTCGTTTTTTGCTCGGTGGGTATACTTCCTTTCGCATTAAGCCCCGGACTGAGGAGGTATCCAAATGCCGGATAACGGGTCAATACAAAAAAGAGACGCGCACGAGATGGCTCATGGGCGTCCTGTCCAGATAACCGAGCACACGACGGTAACCGAGCTGCAGCCCAGTCTGTCCGATGTCGTGTGCGCAAACAAAAAGCTGCAGATTGGCTTTATCGTTGCGCTCGTGGTACTGGCGCTGCTGTCGGGCTTTGTAGCTCGTCCGCATTTCGCCGATACCAAGACTTGGGACTCCACCATCGAGGTCATCGACCAAAAGAAGGGTAACGTACTGGCGCTCACGACCTCGTGCGTGGCGCTGTCTGCGGGCATTACCGCGCTGCCGGGTGATACGGGAACGCCGGTTGCCGAGCAGCTCGCGCAGCTTTCAGGCAACCTTGGTATCGTGCTTGCCGTGCTCTACCTCGAGAAATACCTGCTAACCATTTTGTGGTCGGTTGGCTTGGGCATCTTAATCCCGTTTGCGTTGGTGCTCTTTGCGGTGTCGCTCGGCATTCACGGGCGCTGGAGCACGAGCGCTGTCCTGCGCCGTGTGGCGACACGCGTGCTGGTAGTTGCCGTGATCGGCATGGCGTTGGTGCCTGCAAGCGTTTGGGTGTCGCAGAAGGTCGATGAAACGTATCGCGTAAGTATTGAGCAAGCTGAGCAAAAGGCTGCGGACGCTGCGGACGCGGCCGACACCACGGACAAGTCAGCCGAGACCAGCTCAAAATCGAACAAGAAAAAATCCGAGGCCACAGAGTCCAAAAACGTGCTCGAGCAGTTGACTGATGGGGCCTCGAGCCTTGTTACGTCGGTGACCAGCGGTGCCAAGCAGATGACCGACGAGATCGTGCAGCAGGTGACCGACCTCATCGAAGGCGTCATCGTGATGATCGTGACTTCGTGCGTTATCCCGCTGCTGGTGCTCGTGGCGTTCCTGTGGCTGGGACACGTACTGCTAGGGATCGATATTTCCGGCCCGGCGAACTATTTGACGGGCCGCTTTCTGAGTGCTCCGTCCAAGCACGCCAAATAGGGTGGGCAGTCCGAGTAGCTAAAACAGCTGTATATACCGGGGAATACCGCCGAAGGGCGGCCGAGACACGTTCTTGGCCGCTCTTTTGTTTGTTGAACACGTGGTCGCTACGTCCGCGCCCGGCTCAAACGGTCAGCAATCATCCGTGAACGATATTTGTTCAAAAAAGAACAAAGATAAACAAATAGTTGTTGCAGTTACTGTTCGAATGTGTTCAAATAAACATGAACAGTGAAGAACCGCACATTCAGATGCCCGGACCTGAACGCGATTCAACACTTCCAAACAGAAACTACGCACCTGCGTATCTCTCAAGGAGGATGTCATGAGGGTTGTAATCGCTTCCGATGCCGACGGTATGTCGATGAAGGAGTCTATCAAGGAGATGCTCATCGCCGACGGTCACGAGGTCGTCGACTATTCCGAGACCCCTGCCGCGGACTTTGTCGATTCCGCGACCGCCGTTGCCAAGGACCTGCTGGAGCACAAGGATTCCCAGGGCTTCGCATTCGATAAGTACGGCGTCGGCTCCTATATGGCCGCCGTCAAGATCAAGGGCATGGTCGTCGCCAACATTTCCGACGAGCGTTCCGCTTACATGACCCGCGAGCACAACGGCTCGCGCATGGTCACCATGGGCCCGGGCGTTGTGGGCACCGAGGTCGCCAAGAAGATCGCCCGCGAGTTCCTGCGTGCACAGTACGCCGGCGGCCGTCACCAGATCCGTGTCGACATGCTCAACAAGATGGCCTAACGAGAGCCACCGAGAACTCGAACTTCTACCTCAACTTGTGAATTCAGACGAAAGGACGTTCTGATGAAGAAGACCATCGCAATCGGTTGCGACCATATCGTTACGGACGAGAAGATCTATCTGGCCGACCGCCTGGAGCAGGCTGGTTACAAGGTGCTCGACTGCGGCACCTACAGCCACACCCGTACGCACTATCCCATCTACGGTAAGGCCGTGGGCGAGGCTGTTGCCAGCGGCAAGGCCGACTTTGGCGTGGCCCTGTGCGGCACCGGCATCGGCATCACCAACGCCGTCAACAAGGTTCCCGGCGCCCGCTGCGCCCTGGTCCGCGACATGACCTCTGCCCTGTATGCCCGTCGCGAGCTCAACGCCAACATCGTGGGCTTTGGCGGCAAGATTACCGGCGAGTTCCTGATGGCCGATATCATGCTTGCCTTCCTGGAGGAGCCCTACGAGAAGACCCCCGAGCACGATGCCCTGATCGCCAAGATCGATGCCTGCAATAAGGCCGACGCCGAGGCTCAGGCTGACCCGCACTTCTTTGACGAGTTCTTGGAGAAGTGGGACCGCGGCGAATACCATGATTAGCGGGTATCCGGCGTAATTAACTAGTCCGTTGACGGCTCGCGTTTCTGTGAGGGGGGCGCGGGCCGGTTTTCTATCAGCCCTATTGACTTGGCGGGCTGTCATAAGAAAGGGAAGGCTCCTATGGAGTTTGTTCTTGATAACGGTTCTATCCGCGTAGCACTGAGCACGGCGGGCGGCTCGTTCACCTCAATTGTGGCCGACGGTCGCGAGTATCTGTGGCAGGGCGATCCTTCGGTCTGGTCGGGCCAGGCACCCATTTGCTTCCCGATCTGCGGCGGCCTTCGTGATGGTCGCGCAATGGCCATGGGCGGCCGCGAGGTAAAGCTCGCCCGTCACGGCTTTGCGCGCAAACAGGAGTGGAAGCTCGAGGAGCAGGGCGACAACATGGTTGCGCTGAGCCTAAGCTCTGCCGACCATGCCGAGTTGCTCGAGCAGTACCCGTATCCGTTTAAGATCGTTGCTCGCTACACGATTGATTCGGAAAAGGTGGTCGTGTCGTACGAGGTGACCAATGAGGGCACCGAGGACATGCCGTTCTTTGTGGGCGGTCATCCCGGCTTTAAGTGCCCGCTCGACGAGGGCGAGTCCTATGACGACTACGAGCTCCGTTTTGAGCAGCGCGAGGCCGCCGAGCTCTGTACTGCCGTTCCCTCGACGGGCCTGATTGATGTTGAGCATCGCAGCAAGAATCCCATGATCGGCCAGAACCTGCCGCTGACCCACGAACTCTTTGACTTCGCGGAGACCATCTTTGACGTGCTCGAGAGCCGCGTGGTTACGCTGACCAAGAAAACCGAGGACAAGGGCGTGCGCCTGACGTTCCCCGATATGCCGTACCTGATTGTATGGAGCAAGCCCGAGGGCGACTTTGTGGCAGTTGAGCCGTGGGGTGGTCTGTCCACCTGCTCCGATGAGGACGATGTTCTGGAGCACAAGCGTGGCTGCCTGGTGGCCAAGCCGGGGGAGACCGTTACCCGCGGCTTTGAGATCGAGATCCTTTAACGAGTTATCGTATGTTTGGGGCGGGTCATGCCGCCCCGGAACAGGAGTTCAACATGATTCTGACCGTTACCATGAACCCGTCGATTGATACGCGCTATCAGCTCGACAAGTTGATCATCGACGATGTTAACCGTGTGACGCCCGAAAAGACCGCTGGCGGCAAGGGCCTCAACGTGAGCCGCGTGCTGCTGCAGCTGGGCGACGACGTGCTCGCGACCGGTCTGCTCGGCGGCCACATGGGTGCCTATATGGCCGAGCTCATGGATGCCGATGGCGTCAAGAACGACTTTGTGCCCATTGCCGGTGAGACGCGCATCTGCCTGAATATCCTGCATGAGGGCAATCAGACCGAGCTTTTGGAGAGCGGCCCGCAGATCGCCCCGGCCGAGCTCGAGGCCTTTACGGCCAAGTTTGCCGAGCTTGCAGCGAAGGCGGACGTCGTGACGCTTTCGGGCTCGCTGCCGCGTGGCGTCGATGCCGGCTACTATGCCGACCTCGTCAAGATCGCCGAGGAGGCGGGCGCCAAGGTGCTGCTCGACACCTCGGGTGCATCGCTGGAGGCCGCGCTGGAGTCCGACGCTAAGCCTGAGCTCGTAAAGCCTAACCTGACCGAGACTAACGGCCTGCTGGGTACGTCCTTTACGACCGATGATGTCGATGCCCTGCGCGAGGCGCTCGCCGCCGATGACCGTTTTGCCGGTATCCCCTGGGTTGTCGTTTCGATGGGCGCTGCCGGTTCGGTTGGCTTCCATGAGGGTCGCGCGTTCCGCGCCAAGACGCCCGCGATTGCGGCTGTGAACGCAACGGGTTCCGGCGACTCGACCATCGCCGGCTTTGCACATGCCATTGCTGCTGGCGCCGACGACGTCACGGTGCTCAAGACCGCCAATACCTGCGGCAAACTCAACGCTATGGATCCCAAGACCGGTCACCTGGTCATGGACCGCTGGGACGAGATCTACAACAACGTTGAAGTAACGGAGCTTTAGGGTTACGCGGTTTTACCAAACCGCGTAACGGCTCGACGCTGCGCGGGCCGCATTTGGACAATCTGACGTTCAACTTCAAGGGCGCGATCAGAAGGTCAGCGCCCTTTCGTTTCACGTCACCTTGTCTCAAATGCGGCCCGCTCGCTGCCGTTGCCAAAACATCGGCGTTGCCTTGCTTCGGGAATGCGGCAGATAGAGACGTTCCTTTTTTGCCGGCAGTTTGGGACACTCCTTACGGGGCACCCCCTCCACAGCGCCTATGCCAGCTTGTCGATTTGCCCAATCTCCCAGAGCGGAATATTGACGAGCGTGCCTTCGTCTCTATATGCCGCTAACGATGTTCTCACGCAGCGCTCGAGCTTGAACTTCTCGCAGGCAATCCTCAGGCTCTTTGCTTTGAGATTCTCTGCCGCCTTGACCTCGAGCGGAAGCACGGTCCCCGCATGGTCGACGGCAAAGTCAGTCTCTGCATTGCCGGAGGAGGATGACCAATACGCGGGAGTATTGCCTTGGAGCAAAAGCTCCTGTGCGACGTATTGCTCGGTCAGCGAGCCTTTGAACTCCGTAAAAACAGCGGGCCCGTTCAGAACAATGGCTGGCGTGAGGCCGGAGAGTGCTCCGAGGATGCCGGTGTCGATGCAGAACAGCTTGAAGCCCGAGAGATCCTCGTAGCTTGTGAGCGGTGCTCTTAGGGCGGAAACACGCGGTACCTTATGAACGATTCCATAGTCCATGAGCCACTGGAGGCTTTCCTCAAAATCGCGTGCGCGCGCCCCGGGACGAAGCGCGCCGTAGACGAACTTCTTGTTTTCCTTTGCGAGCTGGCCGGGAAGGGATTTCCAAACCAGCCTCATGCGCTCGACGATGCGGGCTGGCGCATGCTTGCCAAAATCGGATTCATAAGCTTCGATGATTTGCTGCTGAAGCCTGCGGGCCTCGATGAAATCGTGGGAGGCGGCGAAAGCGGAGACAACTTCTGGCATGCCACCGACAACGAGGTATTCCTTGAGCAGGCGCTCGAGCTTTTCGGAAACATTCGCCAGCAGGTCCATGTCTGCGGCAAGGATGGCATCTGCGAGCGGATCGCCATCGACGGCACGAACGAACTCGACAAACCCCATGGGGCGCATGGTAAGCTGGTCGATCTTGCCGACGGGGAACGACTCGTTTTCGCGTCGGAGCGCGAGCCCCATATAGGAGCCGGCTGCCATGATATGGTATTCCGGCGCCAGCTCGTTGAAGTATTTGAGCGAGGTGATGCCACGCGGTGCCTCTTGGATTTCGTCGAAGATGATGAGCGTGTCTGTCGGCGTTATGGTCTGGCCGCGCAGGAGCTCTATCTGGGAGATGATGCGTTTGGGGTCAAGGCTTCCGTCGAACAGCGAACGTGCGCCCGGTTCGAGCATAAAGTCAAAACGGATGACGTTTTGATACTGCTGGCCTGCGAATTCGTTGAGAAGCCAGGTTTTTCCCGTCTGGCGGGCCCCCTTAAGCAGGAGGGGCTTGCGGTTTGCCCTAGATTTCCAAGCGATGAGTTCGTCCATTAGCTGTCGCTGCATACTGCCCCCTAACGATCATGGTTAGTATAAGACCGTCTTGGTCTTTCCATCGAAAAATGTGGGAGTAAACCACGTTTTTCCATCGAATAATGTGGGAGGTAACCACGTTTTTCCATCGAATAATGTGGGGTTTAGGTCGGCAGGTGGGAGCGTTCCTTCTCTGCCGGCAGTTTGGAACACTCCTTGTTTTGGTGCAAATTAGCTACCCTTGCATCAGAAAACGGCGCCCGCCGGCGATGTTGCCGGCGGGCGCCGTTGTCGTGTAGGCGCTATTTGTTAAGTGCGTGCTTTCGAGTTCGCGTACTACAGCGAGTCGATAAAGCGCTGTTGGGCGGCGCGTCCTGCCTCGTCCCACTTGAAGACGCCGGCGTTGTCGAGCACGTGGCCAAACACCACGCCGACCTCCTCGTGCAGGATGTCGATGGCGTTGTCGGTCGTAAGTTCATCGGCGCGGCGAGCAAAGACGTCCTCGGCCCACGCGGCGTGGCTGCGGCAAAGGTCGTCGCCCTCGAGCGCGCCAGCAAGGTCGTAGCTGGCATCGGCCTTGGCTGCCAGCAAGTGCTCGCGGACGGCGCCGAGCTCGGGAACCAAGCGCGGCGGCAAAATGGCCAGGCCCATGACCTCGATCAGGCCGATGTTCTCCTTCTTAATATGGTGGTACTCGGCATGCGGGTGGAAAACGCCCAGCGGGTGCTCGTCGGTCGTGATGTTGCAGCGAAGCGCCAGGTAGGCCTCGTAGATTTTGCCGCCGGCGTTGCCGCGGGAGTCGACGCGGCGGATGACGGGCGTCACGGTGTTGTGCGCCACGCCGTCGGCAGTGTGCGCGATGACGCCCACGGACTCATCGGTCCACTCACGCCAGGCGAGGATAATCTTTTCGGCAGCATCGAGCAGCTGGGCTCGGTCGTGCGAGCGCAGACGCAGCACCGAGAGCGGCCACTGCAGCACAGTGCCGCTGACCTGGTCAAAGCCGGGCACGCTAAACTGCGAGACCTCGGTGGCATGCATCATGGGGAACTCGTGCGCGCCGCCCTGGAAGTGGTCGTGCGACAGAATCGAACCGCCCACGATGGGCAGGTCGGCATTGGAGCCTATAAAGTAGTGCGGGAACAGGTCCACAAAGTCGAGCAGGCAGGAGAGACCCTTGCGGTCTACGTGCATGGGACGGTGTTCGGAGCTCATCGCGATGCAGTGCTCGTTAAAGTATGCGTACGGGCTGTACTGGAAGCCCCAGCGCTCGCCGTCGAGCTCAATGGGGATAACGCGCAGATTCTGGCGGGCGGGGTGAGCGCCGCCGTCGGCTGCAGCGGAGCGTCCAGGGTAGCCCTCGTTTTCGATGCAGAGCTGGCAGGCGGGATACTTCTCGCCCGTGTTCTTGGCTACACCTGCCGCGGCGATATCGCGCGGGTCCTTCTCAGGCTTGGACAGGTTGATAGTGATCTCAAGATCGCCCCAGTTGGTGGGGGTGCTCCATTTGATGTTGCGCGCGATGGCGGCACGGCGCACGTAGCCGGCGTCGCAGCACAGGCCGTAGAACCAGTCGGTTGCGGCGCGGGGCTCGTTGACGCCCATACGTCCGTTGAACTCTTCGTTTACAACCGAAGGCCTCGGCGTGAGCACGCCCATGATTCGCATGGCGATGCGGTCGCGGCCCGATGCTGTGTCCTCGGCGGCACCGTTGGCAACGGCGGTCTCGGAAAGCGCGGCAAGCGTGCCTTCAAGGTCAAAGTCGGGCAGGGTATCGGGGTGCAAGAGCGAGAGTTTCTCAACCTGGAGCGCCCAGGCCATATCGAGCGCGGGCCCCGTAGCGCCGATGCACTCCAAAATGGTGTTGTATGCCCAGATGCGGTCGTCCTGGCCGATCATCGATCGGTGGATGGCGTACTCGATCAGGTTCTGTGCGGCCTCGCGCACGTCAGTCATTACAGCCATGCCGCGTAAGCCCCCTTGTCAGAGATGGCGTAGTGACGGGCAGAGCCCTCGCCCAGCCAGCTGTTCATCTTGGCAATGAAGGTGTCGACCAGGTCGAGCGGCACGAAGGCCTGGATGGTGCCACCAAAGCCGCCACCGTGGATACGGACGGCGCCGCGGCCGTCGAGCACGTGCTCGGCCAGCGCCAGGGCATACATGGAAGGCTGCTCGGAACCCAGCTTGGCAACAACATTCTGCAGGTACATGGCAGAGCTGGCGCCGGACTCGCGCGTCAGGACCAGGAACTGGTCGATGTCGCCGGCGTTCAGAGCTGCCCAGCGCTTGTCGACCAGGCCGTTCTCGTACCAGTAGTGAACGGCGCGCAGGCAGGCACGGTCGCCCAGCTTGGCACGCAGCTCGGGGAGCTTGGCGTCAAAGTCGGCAACGTCGACCTCGCACAGGCGTGCCTTGCCAAACTCGGCGGCGACGTCCTGCATCTCGCGCGGAACGGCGGCGTAGTCGTCGGTGGCGGCCACGTGGTCGGTGCCCACTTTAACGAGCACAAGCGCATAACCGTGATCCTCAAAGTTGAGCTCGAGCTTCTGGGTCTTAGGCTGAGCCTGGTCCTCAAAGTCCATGTAGGCGAGGCCACCCAGGCACACGGCGGCCTGGTCCATCAGACCGCAGGGCTTGCCGTAGTAGTTGTTCTCGGTGCGCTGGCTCATCTGCGCGAGCGCGACGGGCTCAATGGCGGGCGCGCCCCAGAGCGTCTCCATGGCGCGGCCGTATGCGGCCTCGACGGCAGCGGAGCTGGAAAGGCCGCCGCCCGAGGGGACGGAGCAGGTGAAGGCAAAGTCGAAGCCGTGGGGCTCAACGCCCAGAGTTGCGACCTCGTGGGCCATGCCGCGGACGAGGCTCGCGGACGTGCCCTTCTCGGACTCCTGAACATCCAGCGTGTCGAGCGTAATCTCAAAGCTGGGGTAGCCCTCGTCGGCAACGCGGACCTTGTTGGTATCGGTCGCCACGGCAATGCCGTCGACGGCGACATCGAGCGAGCCGGCGATAACGTGGCCGCCCTCGTGGTCGGTGTGGTTGCCGCTGATCTCGGAGCGGCCGGGCGCGTGCACGTAGAGCACCTGGCGGTCGCCGATGGGGCCAAACTCCTCCTCAAACAGCTTGGTGAGCGTGGCGAGCGTCTTTTCGTCGGGGGTGGTCATGGGGGTCCTTTCCTTGGCGCGTACGGACGATTTTTGCATCGTTATGAGTACGTTAACAATTTGAAGCGGCACGAACTAAGCATCCACAATGCCGCACGTTAAGGGCTATGTTAACGTACTCATAACACAACGCATATCACTTTTTGAGAATCTGGTAATCGGTCGAAATTCGGCCGTGAACGGTAGTGCCGTATGGACTTATAGAGCAGAAGGGCTGCAGCTAGAAAAAGTAGAGTACGTTAACATGCGTCCGACGATAGCGGCCCTTCGTGCGGACTAAATTCCTGCACGGGGCCGGCATGCACGCTATTTTGATCTCGCAAGGGTGAAGGTGATCTTGTGGCAAGGCGCCCCTCCAACGATACAGGCTCGCGTCCGGTTTCCATGGCCGACGTCGCCCGCGCTGCTGGCGTTTCGCAGCAGACGGTCTCGCGCGTCGCCAACGGCCTGCCCAATGTGAACGAGCAGACGCGCCAGCGCGTGCAGGCTGCCATGCAGGAGCTCGGCTTTCGCCCGAGCTATGCCGGCCGTTCGTTGCGCGACGGTCGCTACCATTCGGTCGGTCTATGCGTCAACGATGTCACCAAGTTTGGGAATCTGACGATGATCGACGGCATCGCCAGCGCTGCTCGCGAGCACGGCTGCGCCATCACGCTGGTCGAGATGTCCAAGACCGAGGAGTTTTCGCTTGCCGAGGCCACGCGTCGCATGGCGGCCCTGCCGGTCGATGGCATCATCATCGGTATGAGCCGCATGGCGCCCGACTTTGAGACGTTTGATCCGCTGCCGGGAATCGGCACGGTTATCGTCACCATGTATGCGCATCCGCGCGTGACCACGGTCGACTCCGACCATTACGGCTGCTCGCTGCTGCTTATGGATCACCTGTTTGAGCTTGGCCACGAGCAGATCCGCTATATCGGCGGCCCATCCTTCTCGGTGGACGAGCAGTTCCGCCGCGCTGGTTGGCAAGACGCGCTCGAGCGCAGGCATATTGAGCCAACGGAGCCGCTCGAGGGCGACTGGTCTGCCAACAGCGGCTACGAGGCCGGCAGGTACCTGGCTGAGCACGATCGCGCTATGACGGCGATCTATGCGGCAAACGATCAGATGGCAAATGGCGCGATTGCCGCGCTGCGTGATAGCGGCCTGCACGTGCCCGAGGACGTAAGCGTGGTGGGCGTCGACGATTCGCTCGACGACTTTGTCGCGCATAACGAGCTCACGACCGTGCGATTCGATCTACATCAGCGCGGACGCGAGGTGTTTGAGCATGCAGTCCCCGAGGCGGGCACATCGGGCAAGACCGTTGCCATTCGTATTCCAGGCCAGCTCATCGTTCGACATAGCACGGCGGCTCCGCGCTCGTAGTTTGCGCAGCTCAACGGCACAATCTTGCACTTCAACAACAATCGGTAAGGATGCCGGCAGATAGCTGTTGGGATGCAGCCGAGTGCTATGATAGACGGGTTCTTTTGTCTATCTAGGAGGCTTTGCCTGATGGAGATCACCAAGGATATCCGCTACGTTGGCGTCGACGATCATGACATTGACCTGTTCGAGGGCCAGTACGACGTGTCCGAGAACGGTATGGCATACAACAGCTACGTTATCTTGGGCGAGAAGATCGCTGTCGCCGATTCGGTCGACGGCGGTTTTGTTGACGAGTGGCTCGGCAACATCGAGGCCGTGCTCGACGGTCGCACGCCCGATTACCTGGTCGTTCACCATATGGAGCCCGACCACTCCGCCGGCATCGCCGCCTTTATGGAGCGCTATCCCCAGGCCCAGATCGTGGCCAGCATGGGCGCCTTCCGCATGATGATCAACTACTTTGGCACCGATTACCCCGAGCGCAAGATGGTCGTCAAAGAGGGCGACGTGCTCGACCTGGGCGGTCACAGCCTGACCTTCGTCGGCGCCCCCAACGTGCACTGGCCCGAGGTACTGTTCTCCTACGAGGCCACCGACAAGGTGCTCTTTAGTGCCGACGGCTTTGGCAAGTTCGGTGCCAACGACATCGAGGACCCGGAAGGCTGGGCCTGCGAGGCGCGCCGTTACTACTTTGGTATTGTCGGCAAGTTCGGCAAGTTCGTGCAGGCCGTGCTCAAGAAGGCCGCCGACCTGGACATCCAGATCATCTGCCCACTCCATGGCCCTGTGCTGACCGAGAACCTGGGCTACTACCTCGACACCTACAACACCTGGTCGAGCTACCAGCCCGAGGACGAGGGCATCACGATTGCCTACGCGAGCGTTTACGGCCATCTGAAGGCAGCCGTCGAGGAACTCGCTGCAGCGCTCGAGGCTCGCGGCCAGAAGGTCTCCGTCTTTGACCTGGCTCGCGACGATATGGCCGAGGCCGTTGAGGACGCGTTCCGCTACGACCGTCTGGTGCTTGCCTCCATTACCTACCAGGGCGAGATCTTCCCGTTCATGAGCGCCTTCATCCACACGCTCGCCGAGCATGCCTACCAGAACCGCACGGTGGCACTCGTCGAGGCCGGTTCCTGGGCGCCCGCGGCAGCCAAGGTCATGACCAAAGAACTCGAGAGCATGAAGGACATCACCCTGACGCAGAACAAGGTGACCGTTCTGGGTTCGCTTAACGACGCATCGCGCGCCCAGATCGAAGCCCTCGCCGACGAGCTGTCCAAGTAACAACGCGCTCGCTTCTACCGCCAAAACCACCACAAAGGGGACAGGCACCTTTGTGGTGGTTTTTGTTTTTAGGCGGTGGCGATGATGAGGGTTGGGACGTCGATGTCGACGATTTCGTCGATCGAGGTGGCGACGGCATCGTCGGGATCACGGTCCATCACGATGGCGTCGACGTCGGCAAGCTCGGCAAAACGGTACATGCCGCGTCCGTTGACCTTGCTGGCGTCCATGAGGGCGACGCTTTGACGAGCGGCACCGACCATAGCCGCTTTGGTCTCGGCCATCTGCGGAAAGTCGGTCGTAAAGCCGCAGCCGGGAACAAAAGCGCCAGGGCACATGACGGCAAGGTCGGCGTGGACCATTTGGAGCGCCTGCATGGTAAGTGGGCCGTACAGATAGCGATGACCTTTGCGCAGTGCCCCGCCCAGCATGACGACATCGACCGAGGGCATGCTCTCGTCGATATAATCAGCGATGGTAATGTCGGCCGTGATAACGGTGATGCCGTCGCGCTGGTCGAGGAGCCGGACGAACTCAAGCGCCGTGGTGCCCGAATCGACAAGCAGCGTGTCGCCGTCATTGACAAGCTCGATGGCGCTTTGCGCGATGGCCTGCTTGGCAGCGACGTTGACATTGATGCGGCGATCCTGCGTGGAGACGGTCAAGCGCTTGTGGAGCGACACGGCGCCGCCATGCGTGCGGCGCAACTTGCCTGCTTCGGCGAGCGCGTCCAGGTCGGCGCGGGCGGTGACGGAGGACACGCCAAAGGTCTGGGCGATTTCTGCTACCTGTACCGAGGCATTATGCTCGAGCATTTCCATGATGGCGGTACGGCGTTCGTCGGCAAAAGCACGGTTGGTAGCTTGGGCCATATCTGCTCCATTCTCAGCTAAATTTGCAGGAATTGTGTTGACTCTATTTTCGTTCATTTTCTTTTTGAGTAAGAAAACACCTTTCGATTACTTATCTTTTCTATAAAAGAAAGACGCTCAACGCTCAAAATTCAATATCGAACACGCCCACTCGGCTCTAATTCCTTCCGTTTACTTTTCAAAAACGACGGTATTGACCTGCATGGGCTCAATATCTCGCACGTGCAAGGCCGCTGAATTTCATACAATGAGCGCAGCAAAACGCAAGGTAAAATGCCTTGCGGACACGTACGCCCGATGTCCAGATGCGGGCGAGGGAGAGGAGCAAACGCTCATGGCACTTGTTACCACCGAAAAGATGCTCAAGGACGCTCAGGCCGGCCATTACGCCGTTGGTGCGTTCAACGTCGAGAACCTCGAGTTTGTTATGGCCGTTCTGGCCGCTGCCGAGGAGACCAAGTCCCCCGTCATCATGCAGACCACCCCGGGCACCATCAAGACCGCTGGTCTGGACTACTTCTACGGCATGGTTAAGGCTGCCGCCGAGCGCGCTTCCGTGCCTGTTGCCCTGCACCTCGATCACGGCGACGGCTATGACCGCTGCATGCAGGCTTTCCGCACTGGCTACACCTCTGTCATGATCGACGGCTCGCACGAGTCTTTCGAGGACAACATTGCCCTGACCAAGTCCGTTGCCGATGCTGGCCGCGCCATGGGCGTGCCCGTCGAGGCTGAGCTCGGCAAGGTTGGCGGCAAGGAGGACGACGGTCCCGCAGTTGAGGGCGAGAGCCCCTACACCGATCCTGCCGAGGCCAAGGAGTTCGTCGAGCGTACCGGCTGCACCTCCCTCGCAATTGGCGTTGGCACCAGCCACGGCGTGTACACGAGCGATCCGCACATCGAGCAGTCCGTGGTCAAGGCCATCCGCGACGCCGTCGACGTGCCGCTGGTTCTGCACGGCACCTCCGGTGTGCCCGATGAGCAGGTTGCCGAGGCTGTGAAGAACGGCATCTGCAAGGTTAACTACGCTACCGAGCTGCGTCAGGCCTACACCAAGGGCTTCATGGCCTACATGGCCGAGAACCCCGCCTGCTTCGACCCCAAGAAGCCGGCCAAGGAGGGCATGCGTGAGATCACCGAGCTGGTTAAGATCCGCATGACCAACCTCAACTCTGTGGGCAAAGCAGAGTAACAGCAAGGGTACTCCGACTCGCTACATATCCCGGGGAGGGACGAGGGCTTAGTTCCCCAATCGTCCTCGGGCATGCAAAAAGCCTCGCTGCGCACTTCGTGCGGCGAGGCTTTTTGCCCCCTGCGGAAAGATTGGGGAACTAAGCCCTCGTCTCTCCCAAGTTGACCTGCTCGAGGTCGTCGCCCTTGTGGCGTTAGGACTGCGAATTTGGGATGGGAGGGTTACTTGGTTGTTAGGGTTAGTAGGTCGTTGGGGGTTTTGAGGTTGTAGGTGGCGTTTGGGATGTCTTGGTGTGATCCCCATGCCGCTCTGGCAAAACTGACCCCTGCCGAAGTTGCGCATTGTTCGTCGTAGACGGTGTCGCCAACGTAGACGACGTTGCCAGGATTCGCGCCCGTACGCCGGAGATATTCGAGCATGGGTGCGGGTGCGGGTTTATGTTCGGTTGTGTCTTCGACAAGGATGATGCGCTCAAAATATTTATCGAAACCAAGGGGTGCAATTTCTTTTGCGTATTCGTCGCGCGCACGTGAGGAGACGATGCCAAGTTTGCAGCCGCTATCGGCGAGTGTTGCGATGACTTCAAGCAAACCTGGAAACACGCTGATGGTGCTTTTAAAGCTGGCGGCAACTTGGCACCAGCGATCCAACGTTGCCTGCGAGTAGATTCCGAGTTTCTCAAGGGCATCCTTGCCGGGTATGCCGAGGGCAAATTCAAGCTCGTGTCGGGGGAGCGTTTTGCCGGTCTCTTCTTGGACAATCTGGACAAGCGATGATAGAACGCTTTCTTCTGTATCTGCCAATGTCCCATCAACGTCAAATACGATATGTTCAAAGTGCTTCATATGATTGCTCCTCTCTGTTGTTTGCCTGCAAGTTTGATGCGGTGACAGAAGAAAGGCTAGCGGGATTTCTGCCTGGTGCTATCGAGATTCTGCCTCGCTGCTCGATAGCTCGAAGGAGTGCACCCCATTTGTTCTTTAAATACCTGGCCAAGATGGCTTGCTGTTATAAATCCGCATTGGCGCGCGACTGTCTGTACCGTTCGCGTGGTGTGTGCCAAAAGTTCGCAAGCACGGTTTATGCGGTATGCGCGTAGATATGCCGCCGGGGTCGTTCCTGCACAAGTTTCGATAATGCGGTAACACTCTCTTTCGCTTACGCCGGCTGCAGATGCCATCTGGGGCACATCTATAGCGGCTGCATAGTTTGCGCGGATAAAGTCCAGGATTGCCTTGAACTGTACGTCGCGGTTGGTCATCCAAGAGGCGTTGTCGGAGGAAAAGAGCGGTTCGGCCTTGGCGTAAATCTGAATCCAGAGCTCTGACAAGCTATTCCGAAGCGCCATCTCGTTCTGCGGCCGTTGAAGGTCGTGGCTAAAGGAGCTCTTCAGCAAATCGATAAAGGGCATATCGTCGGGGTTGGTGGGCGACCATTTGAGCACATCGACGCCTCGACATTGAAGCAATGGGTTGATGTAGCGCTTTTGGAGACGTCCCGTGGGATCGCCGAGCATCGACGGCTGAAAGATATGCAGCATTTGAATGGCTGGCGCCGAATTGGGTGATTGCAGCGTGCTATGCAAAACGCCGCCGTTGATAAAGCCGGCGGACTCTTCCTCAAAGCGTACGTGCTCATGAGCCGTGCGCGTTCGATAGTCAATCGCTCCCTGCTCCATGTAGAAAAGCTCAACTTCGGAATGCCAGTGCCAGGGGACGGAATTGCCCGGATAGCGAGCGAATTCTGCGCGTTCGGCAATATAGGGCCAGTCTTCGGCGGTCTCGGGAAACGCTTCTTCGCGTCCTCCGCGGTGCAATTCTATGTGATCCATGTTTCGCATGGCATCAGTATAAAGCGCGATGGGCTTAGATTGCTCTTGCCTGTTCGGGGAACGCCTTGTCTAGGGATGCTTGGAGCCTTTCGAACGATGCTCGCAAGTTGTGGCTCTGGTCGGTTGAGCGTTTGGCTTTTGTGGTGGGGGAGTCGAGGAGGCCGTCTCTCTGTGTCGGGGGGAAGGAGAAAAGGTCTGCATGTTTTAGGGATGGCTGCTGTGCTGCGTCATTGGAAGAATGCATGCTTATGCGGCCTCCTCGATGTCCACCAAAAGGTTGCGCACGGGGTGTGCTGCTAGGTCCCGTGCGTTGGCAGTATTATGCCGCGGCTGCTGCAAAGAAGTGCTAAAGAAAGGCTTAATGAGGTTTGACGTTGCGATGAAACCGCAGGTAAAAGCTATCGAGTAACACTCTTGAAAGGTTTTGGGCTTAAGGGCTTTCTAAGGTTTGTGGCACGGATGTGGCTTGCCTGTGTGGGGCGTGTGGACGGCTCGTTCCTAGCGCTGCGGTGCGGCGGCGCGTACTTGTTCGATGACCTTTTCCATGGTGGCGTCGATGCGGTCTTTTTTGAGCTCGCATTCCCAGATGGTTATGGGTGTCCAGCCCATTTGAGTGAGTGCTGCCACGGCGGTGCGGTCGCGCTCGACGTTGCGACGGAACTTTGCCTCCCAAAACTCAACGTTGCGCTTGGGCTGGCTAGGGCTGCACTTGGGGCAGCGGTGCCAAAAGCAACCGTTGACGAAGATGGCGATCTTGCGGCCGGGGAAGGCGATGTCGGGCTTGCCGGGAACCTTCCATTCCAAGCGATAACCCGTAAGGCCTGCTGCGCGCAGGCGCTGACGTACGAGTAGCTCGGGCTTGGTGTTGGCGCGCTTGTTGCCCTTCATGGACTTTTTGATGGCGGCGCGACGGCGGACCAGTTCGCGCTCGTCAGCGGAGAGGTCCGAGGTATCGATGCCGTCGAGCAGGCCGGGCTTGGGACGCTTCTTGCTGCGGCGCTTAGGTGCGCGCTTGGGCTTGCTGGCGGGTTTGTCGGCTGTGTTGGGCGCGGCGTCATCGGCGGCGCCGTTGGCCTCGAGCCGATCTTCCTTCAACTCAATCAGAGCATCGATAAGCCCTTTGTCGGCGGGCATCCACTCAACCGTGGCAAGCGAGGTGCGCGGAATCCAGCGGATATCGAGCTGGCGGTCGTGCTTCTGGGGTTCATCGGATTCATCGGCGAGTGAGCAGTAGTAACACTCCATCGAGAGATGGAAATCGGGGTAGTCATACTCAACGGTGTAAAAATCGCGCAGGTTGGTGACTTTTACCTGCAGCTCTTCCATAAGCTCGCGTCGCACGGCGTCTTCGGGTGTCTCGCCGCGCATGAGCTTGCCACCGGGGAACTCCCAAAGTCCCTGCATGTCGCCATAGCCGCGCTGCACGGCAAGCAGCTCGTCAGATCCTTCCTTGCGAATGATCCCAGCGGCAACATGAACAGTCTTCAACAGGAGTCCTCTCTCAACATCAACACGCGGCAGGGTAGCTACGCGTACCTTACACAACGGTAAGGCAAGCGTAAGCCATATCGATGGTAGCCGACTCGTCTTCTTGCGACTATAGATGCCGTAGACTAATTGCAAGAAAGGACTCGGTATGCAAACCACGCACATGGCGACCCCGGTACTGGAGGTCGCGCATCTCGAAAAGGTATATGGGGCGCTGGGTAACGTGACCCGCGCGCTCAACGACGTCTGCTTTACCGTCAACCGCGGCGAATTTGTTGGCATCATGGGCGCTTCGGGCTCGGGCAAGTCGACCCTGCTCAACTGCGTGTCGACCATCGATAGCGCCACAAGTGGCACGATCCGCATCAACGGGCAGGACGTAACACGCATGAAGCAGGCTAAGCTTTCGCAGTTCCGCCGCGAGGAGCTCGGCTTTATCTTCCAGGACTCCAACCTGCTCGATACGCTCACGGCACGCGAGAACATCGCCCTGCCGCTCACCATCGCCCGCACAAACTCGGCAGAGATTTCGACCCGCGTGCAGGATGTGGCAGCGCGCCTCTCCATCAGTCAGGTGCTCGACAAGTATCCCTACCAGATGTCCGGCGGTCAGCAGCAGCGCGTTGCCGCGGCTCGCGCGCTCGTAGCCGATCCCACCATGATCATGGCCGACGAGCCCACCGGCGCCCTCGATTCCAAGAGCGCTCGCCTGCTGCTCGAGAGCCTGGAGGCCCTCAATCGCCGCCTACGCGCCACCGTGCTCATGGTCACGCATGACAGCTTTGCTGCCAGCTACACGAGCCGCGTGTTGTTTATCCGCGACGGCAAGATCTTCACCGAGCTGCGCCGTGGCGACACCGACCGCCGAGAGTTCTTCGACCGCATTATGGAGGTCGTTGCCATGATGGGCGGTGAGGGCTCCGATGCTCTGTAAACTCGCTTGGGGTAACGTCCGCCGCGCCGGCCGCGACTACCTCGTCTACCTTTTGACGCTCACCCTGGGCGTCACGGTCTTCTATGCCTTTAACACCATCTCGATGCAGGTCGACATCGCCGGAATCGATGAAGAGGGCTTGGCGCAGGTTATGGGCAGCATGCTCGGCGACCTGACGTACTTTTTGGCCGGTGTCATGGCCTTTTTGATGGTGTATGCCAATAACTTCATCATGAAACGCCGCAAGAAGGAGTTTGGCCTGTATCAGGTGCTCGGCATGGGGCGCGGACGCGTCGCCACGATCATGGCGCTCGAGACGGTGATTGTCTCGGTCGTGGCCTTTGTCGCCGGCATTGTGCTGGGTGTGGGACTCTCCCAGCTCATGACGTTCTTTACGGCCTCGCTTTTTAAGACACAGATTGCCAATTTCCACTTCTTTTTCTCGGTGCATGCGTTCAATCTGACCCTTGCCTGCATGCTCGTAATGTTTGTGCTCACGCTACTGCTGAACCTTCGCGCCGTGCGTCGTACCAAACTTATCGAGCTTATGGGTGCCGAGCGTCGCAACGAGAGCATCAAGACACGCAACCCCTGGATCGCAATTGCCATCTTTGCCGTGGGCGTGGTGCTTGTGGGCGTGGCCTATTACCGTCTGCTACGTGATGGGTTCCCGCTAACCGCGACGGACAGCAAGCTGCAAGAGGCCATGAACCAGTTTGGTATTACGACCGCTATGGTTACCGTGGGCACCTTTGCCCTGTTCTGGGGACTCTCGGGCATGCTCATCAAGCTGCTGCAGAGCCTGCGCAGCGTGTATTGGCGCGGCCTCAATATGTTTACCGTGCGTCAGCTTTCGGCCAAGGTCAATACGGTGTGCTTTTCGATGGGCGTCATCGCGATGATTCTGTTCCTCGCCATCACCTCGGTGACCTGCGGTATGTCGATCGCCAACGTGATGAATGAGAATCTGGAGCGCTATACGCCGGCCGATATGTCGCAGACGTATATCTATTACACGCCCGAAACGCTCGACTACTACAAGGAGTACGTCAATCCGTCTGAGGCCGATCGCATGGTGCTGGCCGATAGTGCGGTCGATTTGTACTCCGCATGGCACGGCGATCCATGGCACGGCGATCGCAAGGGCAAGTCGGCGGACAACAACGACGAGACCGGCAAGAAGGTCAGTATCGCCGATGTTGCCGGTGAGCATGTGCAGATCGATTCGTATCTGAGTTACCCGCTTGGCGGCTCGGATCCTTCGGTGACTCCAAGTGAGATGTGCAAGACCATGGGCGAAAAGCTTCCCAGGGCGTTCGGGGGTAGCAATGCCGATACGATGGGCCTGTTTGTGACGCCGGCGAGCCAGTACAACAAACTGCGCCAGATGATGGGCGAGGAGCCGGTGAGCATTGGCCTCGACCAGTACTTGCTTACGTGTGATATGGGCGGTGATCTGGGCGACCTGTACACCAAATACATGGCCGGCGGCCATACCCTCACCTTGGGCGGGCATGAGCTCAAGCCCGCAACCGATAAGTCGGACAAGGACACGGCGGCCATCGCCAACTCGGCGATGAGCAGCAATCCGGGTACCGTCGTCGTTGCCGACGAGCTGTTGTCCCAACTTAATCTGCAGCCGTATTCCAGTAGCCTGCTCGTTAACTACAAACAGGGGATGGATGCGACCGAGGCAGACGAGAGCATTAAATATACGGTGCTCGACAATCTGCTCGTTGACGGCAAGGAGCCGGGGTCGTGGGGAATCTTCATCACACGCTCCGAGATGTACACGCAGGCAGCGCAAATGAACGGCATGATTAGCTATCTGGCTATCTACATTGGCTTTGTTCTGGTCGTTGCGTGCGCGGCGATACTGTCGATCCAGCAGCTCTCCAATGTGGCCGACGGCAGCCGCAACTATCGTGTGCTGGCACAGATCGGCTGTGACGACCGCCAGATTCGCCATTCGGTGATGGCGCAGCACGCGGTATTCTTCCTGTTCCCGCTGGCAGTGGGGCTGGCTCACTCCTTTGTGGCGCTCAAGGTGATCATCGAGCTGGTGAGCACGTTCGGCAACATGAGCATAGGCGGCACCGTGGGCCTCACCTGCGCGATCTTCCTGGCAGCCTATGGTGGTTACTTCCTGGTAACGTACCTCATGAGCGCCGGCATGGTGCAAGCTGCCATAGCCACCCGCTACAGCGAGTAACTCGTTCGGCTCGGAATTATCGTAGGTTGAGCATAAGTCATCGAAAACGCCCCTAAGCGAGCAAGGTGACGTGAAAGAGGAGGGAAGCGTACTTCGGTACGCGACCGACGATTGAACGTCAGATTGCCGCTTAGGGGCGT
>JAHAAK010000069.1 GCA_018376905.1 Collinsella sp.
CAAGAGGGGGTGATGCTGCCGGTTCGACCGGCGCGCCACGGGTCAAGATGCACCAGGCCTGGACGAAGTCCGGGCCCGCGCCTTTAGACGCGAGCCCGGAGCCCGTGGGTTATACCCTAAGAGCAAACCACCCTTTTAAGGGTGGTTCTGATTCTCGCCTCGGGCACCATGCATGCAAGCGAGCGTTCAAGGGGGTCAAGGCCCCTTTTTCGTGTACGTAATGTGATAACGCGCTGTACGTGTTATTATTCGCAAGGCGTTGTTCCCGCAATGCCCTAAAGAGGAACCCGAGGGTTCCCACCTTTTGGCGCCAATGAGCAGCTGACTGGTCATACAACTTAGATTCCCTTCCTCAAATCGAGGAAGTCTATGTGTACGACCTGGTTGCTGAGAAGCGCCGGGTTATTTTTTTATGAATGGAGGTAGGGAAAATAGCTAAGTCTGATGACACCCGCATCAACGACGAGATCACTGCATCTTCGTGCCGTTTGATTGGCGTCGATGGCTCTCAGCTCGGCCTGTTCGCCATCCGCGATGCCCAGCGCGTCGCCGACGATCAGGGTCTCGACCTGGTCGAGATCGCTCCCAACGCGGAGCCGCCGGTCTGCAAGGTCATGGACTACGGTAAGTTCAAGTACCAGCAGGCCATGAAGGCCAAGGCTGCTCGTAAGAACCAGTCCAAGGTCGAGGTCAAGGAAATGAAGTTCCGACCCAAGATTGACGTTGGCGACTACGAGACCAAGAAGGGCCACGTTCTGCGTTTCCTCAAGAAGGGCGCACGCGTTAAGATCACCATCATGTTCCGCGGCCGTGAGATGGCTCACCCGGAGCAGGGCCTTAACGTTCTCGAGCGTCTCGCTGAGGATCTCAAGCCTTACGCTACGGTCGAGTCCAAGCCTAAGATGGAAGGCCGTAACATGCTTATGCTGCTCGCCCCGATTAAGGGCGCCTTCGATGAGGATAAAGCGGCAAGCGATACCAAGTAACTAGTGTTCTGTAACCGATTAAGGAGTATTTCATGCCTAAGATGAAGTCCCACAGCGGCACCAAGAAGCGTTTCCGCAAGACTGGTACCGGCAAGCTTATGCGCGCCAAGGCTTTCAAGAGCCACATCCTGAGCAAGAAGTCCACCAAGCGTAAGCGTGGCTTCCGTCAGGAGACCGAGATCGCCGCTGCCGACCGCAAGGTCATCAAGTCGCGTCTCGCCTAAGTTCGCGTTCCCGTTTTTCGTTTTACCGTCTAGGAGTTGATAGAACATGGCACGTATTAAGCGCGCTGTTGCCGCCAAGAAGAAGCGCCGTACCGTTATGCACCGTGCGAAGGGTTACTATGGTGCCGCTTCGCGTACTTACAAGCATGCTAAAGAGCAGGTCCAGCACTCCCTGCAGTATCAGTATCGTGATCGCCGCAACAAGAAGCGCGAGATCCGTTCTCTCTGGATCACTCGTATCAACGCTGCTGCTCGCCTGAACGACATCTCTTACTCTCAGTTCATGCACGGCCTGAAGGTTGCCGGCATCGAGCTCGACCGCAAGGTCCTGGCTCAGATGGCTTACGAGGACATCGAGTCCTTCAACGAGCTGGCTACCATCGCCAAGAAGGCTCTCGAGGCCTAATAGATTCTCTTGAATCGCTAGGGGAGTGTCGCGTTGTGCGCGGCACTCCCTCTTTTTATCTGAAGCGCGGTTTACATTGCTAAAAGCGCGGGTAGATAAACACATATAGGTGACCGATCTCTATATATTCCTGAACCAAAGGGTCATCATCTGATATGTGCGGAAGATCCGCACCAGTCTTTCTATTACCTATAGAAAGCGATATGTTGTGTAGGACTTGTGAAGAGTGGAATTGACGACCCACAGGGCTTCGCGGTCTGGCAATATATCTCCTTGCCGCGCGGCCCGGTCGGACCGGATCAGCCGCCAGGCGTGCACCTTGAGAACCGGATACTGCGAGGATGGACACATTCAGTGTCGCATCCGGGCAGACATCGAACCATTTGAAATGGTCTAACTTGGATTTGTT
>JAHAAK010000036.1 GCA_018376905.1 Collinsella sp.
GCGGCACCCATGCCACGGCCCACGAACAGCGCCGACTGCGCGTCCTTGCACAGCAGGGCGGCCTCATGCACGGCCTCGGTTTGGGTATCCAAAATCCACTGGATCTGCTCGGCCGTATCGGAAAGCTCGCGGAACAGCATGCGCGCCTGCTTGGTGGTCAGGCGGTACTTGACCTGTGCCAACAGCAGAGCCAAAAGCGTGAGGCTCACAACCTGGCCGATAAAGCTCTTGGTCGAGGCGACCGCAATCTCCTTGTTGGCCTTGGTGTAGATGACGCCGTCGCTCTCACGCGCCACGGGGCTGCCCACCACGTTGGTGATGCCGAAGACCTTGGCACCCTTGATGCGCGCATCGCGAATGGCGGCGAGAGTGTCGGCCGTCTCGCCCGACTGGGACACGGCCACGACGAGCGTCGTCGGCGTGATGATGGGGTTGCGATAGCGGAACTCGCTGGCCGCCTCCACCTCGGTGGGGATGCGAGCCCAGCCCTCAATGAGATTCTTGGCAATGAGGCCGGCGTGATAGCTGGTGCCGCAAGCGATCACGTAGACGCGGTCGATGTCGTTGAGCTCCTCGAGCGAAAGGCCCAGCTCGTCGATGTCGAGCTCGCCGGCCGGCGTCATACGACCAACCAGCGTGTCGCGCACGACGCGCGGCTGCTCGTGAATCTCCTTGAGCATAAAGTCGGGATAACCGCCCTTTTCTGCCATGTCCAGGTCCCAGTCGATGTGGGTGACCTTGGGCTCGATAACGTTACCGGCCTCGTCGGTGTACTCGACGCCTGCGGGCGTGAGCTTGGCAAACTGACCGTCCTCGAGCACCACGACATCGCGGGTGGCGTCGATAAGCGCGATGACATCGGAAGCAACATAGGAGCCGGTCTCGCCCGCGCCGACCACGATCGGGGAATCCTTGCGGGCCACGGCGATCACGCCGGGCTCGTCAGCGCACACGGCGGCCAGACCATAGGCACCGACCACGTGGGTGCACGCCTCGCGCACGGAGGCCATCAGGTCGTGCGTCTCGGCATAAGCCTCTTCGATCAGATGCGCGAAGACCTCGGTATCAGTCTCGCTCTTAAAGTGGTGGCCGCGACCCTCCAGCTCTTCGCGCAGCTCGGCGAAGTTCTCGATGATGCCGTTGTGGACGATGGCGATACGGCCGTCGCAGCTGGTGTGGGGGTGAGCGTTAACGACGGAGGGCTTGCCGTGGGTGGCCCAACGGGTGTGGCCGATACCGCAGGTAGCGTCGCTGTCAATGTTGGAAAGCTCGCTCTCCAAGCCCGCGACCTTGCCCACGCGACGGATGACATCGAGGTGCGCCGCGGCGCCCTCGCCCACCTCGAGCGCGACACCCGAGGAGTCATAGCCGCGATACTCCATACGCTTGAGGCCCGTGACCAGGATGTTCTTTGCAATATCAGAGCCGGTGTAGCCGACGATTCCGCACATAGGATAAATCCCTTCGTCCGCTTGACTGCAAAACGTCCACGCACAGGGGGCGCTGAGACGCATAACGTTCGAGTATTGTACTCACGCAAACGCAAGCTGATATACCAGAAGTGGTATCTCAACTTAGATACCACCCGATGCACACACGTCCAGCCGGTCCAAACCACCACAAAAGCACCTGTCCCCTTCGTGGTGGTTTGAGCTGGCAACAGCGTTTCCCCAGATAAAACCTGCCAAAATAAACCTATCCCTCTTTGGTAGGTTTGGGATGCTACAATCTGGCTTGTACTTGAAACGCATCAAAGGGGCCGCTATGGCAAAGGTAAAAATCAGCGACGTCGCGCGCGAGGCCGGGGTTTCGCTGGGCACGGTTTCCAACGCGCTCAACCATCCCGAAAAGTTGCGCCCCGAGACCCTCAAGCTCATCAACGAGACCATCAGTCGCCTTGGCTACCTGCCCAACCAAAGCGCCCGTCAGCTCGCGGGCGGCGCCACCAAGTCCTTTGGCCTGGTGCTCCCCCGTCTCGATCACGGCTTTTCGCTCCAAATCGCCAGCGGGGCCCACAACGAGGCCCGCAAGCACGGCTACGACTTGCTCATCGCCAACGCCGATAACGACGATATTCTCGAGGACCATTACCTGCGCTACTTTATGGGCACCCAGATGTCCGGCGTCATGGTTCAGCCCATGGCATCCCCCGACTGGCACCCCGCCATGACCAAGATGCCCGTGCCGATCGTCCATCTGGACATCCATTGCTCCGAGCCCGGCTACTACGTAGCGGCCGACAATGAGGCCCAGGGTCGCATCATTGCCGAACTTGCCATCGCCCGCGGCGCGCACCATATTGTCGTCGTCGGCCGAGCAGCATTTATGCAACTCACCCTGCGCGTCCTTGGCATTCATAAGGCGCTCGCCCTGCACCCCGATATCAAGATCGAAGTCATCGACGCCGGCGAATGGAATACCGCTGCCGACGGCTACGGCATCGGTGCCCAAATCGCCGAGCGCCCCGCGGACGAACGTCCCGATTTTGTCGTCGGCCTGACCGATGTGTTGGCCTCGGGTGTCGTTTCGGCACTGGTCGACAAGGGCATCTCTGTCCCCGGGCAAGTACGCGTGGCCGGATGCGACGGCAACCCGCTCGCTTGGAGCGGATCGGTCCCGCTCACTACGGTAGCGCCCCCGGGCTACGAGATTGGCCGCAAGGGTGTCCAACTGCTGATGGAGCAAATCGAGAACAAGGCCCCGGCAAAGATCAAGCATATCCGTGTCGGCTCCGCAGTGCGTACCGTCACCGCAGTCGCCGCCGACGATATCAACCGCCAAGAACTGGTACGTCCATTCCTACTGGAACGCGCCAGCACCCAGGCAAGCAGCCAGACCGACGCCACCGCCATCAACCTCGGCGCCTACCTTTAGCACACGGCCTTGACCGCGGCCGTCAGGTCGAACAACGTATCGAGCACGGCCTCGCAGCCATCCACCACGTCCTGCGGCAGCGGCACGATATCGGGAACGGCAAAGACATGGCAGCCGGCCGTGATGCCCGAGACGCAGCCGTTGCGCGAATCCTCGACCACGGCACATTCCTCGGGGGCAAAGCCCGCGCGCTCGCAGGCAAGCAGATACATCTCGGGATCGGGCTTGCCGTGCACGACGTCCTCGCCGCAAGTCACCGTCTCAAACTTGTCAAAGAGGCCGACCATCTTAAGGTTGCGCTCGGCCGTAACGAGGCGCGACGACGTTGCAAGGCCCACGTGATAGCCCGCAGCCAGCAGCTCGTCTATGCACTCGGCAGCGCCAGCCTTAAGCTCCAGATCGGTCTTGACCATCTCGTCGCGAATCTCCTTGTGGCGACGATAGATCGCCTCGGTGGTTTCGTGGCTGCCATAATGTTTATCGAGGATGTCCATAACATCGGGCAGCGTGCGGCCGATAAACTGATGGATCAGCGCTTCATCAATCGCGAGCCCCAGCTCAGCGGCGCCTGCCTTCCAGGCCTTAATCCCCAAACGCTCGGTATCGACCAGCGTTCCATCCATGTCAAAAATAACAGCCTTGATCATATCGGTCCCCCATCGACTCTCGCTGTCGCGTTGCTGTAACTCTACCGCATTTGGCAACTTGTATATAACGTATATACCATATTGCACTTTCGTTACATAGGTAGAAGTCTTATGGCAAGTAACGCATTAGGATTATAGTTTTCGATCGAGTACTCAACGATAAGGAACGTTTCATGATTTTAGACACCACGGCACCCGCAGAGGAGCTTCAAGACAAGCTATCGGCGCTCGAACAGCTGCTTTTGGCATACGGGCGCGTGGCTATCGGGTTTTCCGGCGGCGTTGACAGCAGCTTTTTGGCCGCCGTATGCGCCCGCATCATGCCTACCAATACCCTCCTCGTCCATCTCACCACGCCGCTCATCGGCACGCCCGAGCAGGCCTCGTTTGAGCGGTCCGTTGATGGACAAGCCAATGAAGGGGCACATTTTAAGCTCCCCGTGCTCAATCTTTCGGTCGATCAGCTGCAGCTCCCCCAAGTAGCCTGCAACGATGCCAATCGCTGCTACCACTGCAAGCACGCTGGCTTTACCGCCATCGTCAACCACGCCAAGTCGCTCGGCTTTCCCACCGTCATCGATGGCAGCAATGCAAGCGATCGCGGTGACTACCGCCCCGGCATGCGTGCGGCAGAAGAGCTCGGCGTACGCTCACCCCTTATGGAGGTCGGCTTTACCAAGGACGAAGAGCGCGAGCTGCTGCGCGCATGGGGTTATCCCGTTTGGAACCTGCCGGCGGGAGCATGTCTTGCCACGCGCGTCCCCACGGGCGAGGAGCTTACGCGCGAGAAGGTCTCCCTGATTCGCGCCTGCGAGGATTACCTGCACGATCTTGATCTGGCACAGGTACGCGCGCGCTTGGTCGGCGGCTGCATGCATATCGAGGCCGCACCCGCAGATGTCGCCAAGATTGCCACCCTCGGCGGTGCCGCCGTCGACGACAAGGGCAAGACCCCGCTGCCCGCCGTTATCGAGTCCGCGCTGCGCGAGCTGGGCTGCGACCATATCTCCCCCGAGGTCACCCCCTACATTCACGGCAACATGAACCTTTAGGTTACGCCGTTTTACAAACGGCGTAACTGCTCGGCGCTGCGCGGGCCCCGGGCACGGCAATCTGACGTTCAACTTCACGGGCGCGACCAAAAGGTCAGCGCCCGCTTGTTTCACGTCACCTTACCGCACCCGGAGCCCGCTCGCTCGCATATGCTCAACCTGGACTGCGTTAACTGACCTGCCAATAAGGGACAGGTTCATTTTGGCAGGTTTTATCTGGGGAAATTATCGCGAGGCAGTCGCCCCTCTAGCGCCCATCAAACTTCGAGAGATGATAGAGGGGCAATTCGGCTGCATCTACTTCATCCGATATCGGCGGTTACGACTCGTCGATGAACCCATTACTTCGATGAGCCCTTTATCCGCCATTTTTGGCAGATGGTAACGGACAGACGAAATTCTGACCCCCGATGCAACCGCTATTTCTCGCGCCGTCATATCCACTTCGGCGCTGAGAGCCTCCAGGATCCTATCCGCCGTCGAAGCTGACGGTTCTCTGTTCCTATCGATAATTTCGAACGTGTCTTTGCCGCATTTTGACAGGGCATGTTTATCTACAAGGTCCCCGCAGATCAGGCGAATGTCATCCGAATCCCACTTCAGGGCCTCTCGTATTTTTTGAACATCGCATACGCACCCATGCTCCCGCATAAACATGAGCAATGTTTCTTCGCGATCCGTCAGCTCGGTGCCCACATGGTTCTGAATCCACGTGCGGTTTTCAGCAAGCTCCGCCCCGTGCCGGGAAAGCAGCACCGTAAACGAATCGGCCTTAACGATAAATTTCGGCCTGCCAAGCGAACGAGACTCCATCTCGCGAATCATAGCCGGGATACCAGATCCCTGGCTTTCCGCAACGGCCCCCTCGGCATGCTCTAACGGCGTCGCCCCCATTAGGCTCATGAGCTTTGGGTTTCGGCAGCGCGATTCCCCGTCTGCAAGATTGTCCACCGTCTTTCCGCCCCAAAGGCCGCCAGGGTTTTTGATCTCTATTCTGTCTGGATAGATATCGACACTCACGGCCTGCCCCACAAACATGGGCGAATATTCTCGATGGATGCAGGCATTTGCCAAGGCCTCGCGCAAAACCTCCTGGGGAACTTCCCAATCCTCCCTTCTGCCAGCGCCTTGCACTATCGTCGCTTTGCGCAAGTTTCGTCCAATCGCGGCAAGGGCATCTTCGATGCAAGCCGGAATCGGGCCATCGCACAACTGGCGGTCAATAAACCGGGGTTGCCCGGGTGCAGATTTTTCCACATCGGAATGAACGGCGACATCGATCATCAGTTTAGGATAGAACTGCTGGGGGTAAATTCCCGCCGACAGAAGCCCCGCGAGCTTCACGGCACCATCCTTTGTAGTGATATTGAGTCTGACCAGCTGCTTTTCCAGCGTATCGGCCCCGCGCAAAACGCGCGGGGTCTGCAGCCGGCGATTTGCGATAATAGACCGCACGACATCTGGATCCAAATCCTCGACCGTTGCCTCCGAAACCACCGTTCCGTCTGCATCGCTCGGAAGCAACGCACTCTGCAGCTCATATAGCTCAGCGGGTGACATCTTGATATCTTTATCATCCACGCGCTTGTAGCTACCGTTCTGCACGCCGCGCGCGCCGATATAGCAAGGCTTCGCTTTAAGCTCAAGTTCAAAGATGCGCACCAGAAGCACCTGGAGCCCGTCGACCTCGCCTCGATCAAGCTCATACCGCGGCGCATGGGCCACCACTGCCGCTGAGCCTCCGTCTCCGATACCCGAAACAAACTGATCGCGCACCCTATCGATAGCAAAGTTAGCCGAAGGAACAAATCCTTCGGCCTCGTTCAGGCCCAAAATAATGAGCCCACCCGCAGTGTTCGCAAAAGCGCTCACTGTCTCCCATACGTCTGCGCTCAATTTATTCGTGCAGGCTTTAACTTCTACCGATGCGTCATCAGTCCCCCGCCTGCGAAGGCGCTCAACAATAAGGCCAAGAGGTTCATCCAGCAGCATTGGCATTCCGTCTCTCTAAAACGATAGATTTATCTCTCTAAAGTATAGTATATCTCTCTAACTTTAGAGAGATAGGTACCTTATTTTAAAGAGAAATTTAGAGAGATGCATCAAATTCACTGCTAGATTGCCTAAGGTTATCTCTTTAACTGGCTTTCTCTTTAGAGAGACATTTAGAGAGACGAGCGCAACCTCTCTAATCATGGGCTCCTCTCTTTAAAGTGCGCACATCCCAACCGCACCTTAAGCTGCGGTGAAATAACTCACGATCACCCACCGAAAAGGGACAGGTTTGTTTTGGCAGGTATCATTTGGGGAAACGCCGAATAGCTTCATATACACAACCGCCGCAGCTCCATATGAGGCAAATGAATCCGTAGCATTTGTCCCAAATCTTAAGTATTTGTTCGACAGAACGGCCCCTGCTGGCTCCTGCTAGACTGGTAGACTCCCAACCGTCCATCCAGGAGCCTCCATGTCGCGCAAGTCCGCCTACAAGCAAGTACTTTCCATCGGCACCGCCGTGGTGCTGGGGTTTGCGCTGTTCACAGGATCGCTCGACGGAGCGCCCAAGCTGTTGTCGCCGCAAAGCGATGAGCAGGCAACGGCTCTGGCCGAGAAGCAAAACGAGAGTCCCAGCCGTACCGACGACGAAGCGGACTTGGTCGCCCGACTCGAATCGGGAACAGCGAGCTCCGAGGACTCTCAAAATAGCCAAGGCTCTGGCGATGGCTCCGATTCCGCCGCAACCGACACCGGTGACGCTGCCTCCGCGGATAGTGCCGCCACCCCCATCGACGAGGTCGAAAACCCCGATCTCGACCGCGCCCGTGGTGTATACCTCAGCAGCATTCCTGACTACGCGGGTAACCCCTACGTTGCCCTTCGCGCCGACAGCATGCACCCGCTCGGCATGCCGTCATTCACACTCGATGAATACGAACGCGCTGCAGAAGAGGGCTGCTTTAAGAAATTCTCCAAGCTCGATAGCCTGGGCCGCACCCGCAAGGCGCTCGCCTGCGCAGGCCCCGAATCACTCGGCCAGGGCAAGCGCGGCGATATCTCGCGTATCCATCCCGCCGGTTGGCACCAGCAGCGCTACGACTTTATTCCGGGCCAGAGCCTCTACAACCGCTGCCACCTCATCGCTTGGTCGCTCTGCGGTGAAAACGCCAACCGCAAGAATCTCCTCACCGGTACACGCTATCTCAACGAGACAGGCATGCTGCCGTTTGAAGAGCAGATCCTCGACTACATCCGCGACACGGGCAACCATGTGCTCTACCGCGTCACGCCCATGTACAACGAAGAGGAACTTGTCTGTCGTGGCGTGCGCCTTGAGGCGCAATCGGTCGAGGACCACGGCAAGACCCTCTGCTTCCATGTATATTGCTATAACCTGCAGCCGCACGTGCAGATCGACTACGCCACCGGCCGCAACCAGGCCGCCGGAGAGTAGGTTCAACCGGGGCCACACCCGCATCGTTTGTCACCGACGCACACGGAAGGCTGATTCTTGCCTCCTACGGCGCATTTCTGTGACATGGGGTCATCTCTCCAAGATACCCGTATTGTCGATGAAGAGTAGACGGCAAACGCAAGACAGGCAGCCAAAGCAGCAGGAGCCTTACACTAAATACGTGATTTATTCTTTGCAATCACAATCTCGATAAGTTAATCGAAGCAAAACAACGTAAAATGAAGGTAATTTTGCTTCAAAGTAATCAGGAGAAACTGTGACCAATCGCGTCAACAATTCACATATTAAAAAGGATTGTCCCACCCCCATCTATATGCAGGTGGTCGACTATCTGCGCGAGAACATCGCCTCGGGAGCTTGGGAGCAAGCATCCAAAATCCCGTCGGAAGTCGAGCTCATGAGTACGCTCGGCGTCAGCCGCGGCAGCATCAAAAAGGCCATTTCCAAGCTTGTTGATGAGGGCCTGCTTGAGCAAATTCAGGGAAAGGGAACTTACGTTAAGTCAAAAGACATCTCTTTCCCCCTTACAGAGGGTCTTATCTCTTTCTCCGAATCTCTAATCGAACAAGGTCTTTCTTTCGAAACAAGCATTCTCGATTGCGAAATTCGTAAGTCGGACGAAGATATTTCCGGACATCTCGGTATTGTCGAAGGTTCTGACTACCTTCATCTCGAGCGAGTGCGCAGCGTTGAGGGTGAACCTGTGATGTTCATCGAAAACAACATCAATATGGCGCTTGTCCCAGGTATTGAAACAGCCGACTTTGTTAACGAAGGTCTCTTTGCAATAATCGAGCGGCTCTCAGGCCACCAGATCGAATACTCAAAGACCTCCTTTGTGGCAAAGCTCGCGGATACCCAACGCGCGGATGCGCTCGGTCTCTCTACGCAGTCCCCGCTTCTTCAGCAGCTTCAAACAGTCTACTTGGACAATGACTCTGCAATTGAATATGCGCGCGTATGGCTTAAATCCAGCAGGTTCCAGCTTGGCACCGTTTTTCAGCGCCGCCATTAAAACTCTTGAGAGCGGCGGCATTGCGCCTAACATAATTCCAAAACGCAAAAAGGCGAACCCGTGGGTTCGCCTTTTTGTAAACGGTTTTAGTCCAGCGCGTCAAACAGCTCCGTAAGCAACGCTGCCCTGTCGTCCGTAATCGCCAGGGCACTCGAAATGCCGGTACCTTGCGCGCCAAGTCCAATCAGGCGACGAACGTCGCCTCCGCACCTGATTCCCGCTCCCTCCATGATAACGATGTCGGGATTGATGGACCGTACGGCAGCGATGGTCTCTGCGATGTAATCATCGCCGCTTGTATGGCCGGTTCCCACAAGGCTGCTCGGCTCGCAAAGAATCACGTCCGGGTCCATCGCCGCAACCGCTTTGGACTCTGTCACGCTATCGGCTGCAACAATGGTTAGAATCTCAAGCTCACGAGCGCGATCGATCGTTGCCGCCAACTTATCAACGGTCAGGGGGTGTGCCGTGTGATTTAGAAAGACAGCTTGAACTCCCGCGCTCTTAAGCGACTCAAGAGGTGTCAGTCCCATTCCTTTTCCGTCACCGACAAGATCGGCATGCTGCGCTGTGGGAATTGCAAATTTCAAATCCTTCGCAACTGCGCAGAGCTCGGGAACGGGAGCAGTCCAAAAAATCGAATGATCTCGATCTTTTGCGATTTCATCCGTAAGATGAGCCGCTGCAATTGAATCGTCCGCAAGCAAATAGGTCTTAGGACTGACTGTGAAAAGTGGCAGTTTTAAATCGGAACGTTTCATGAGAACACGTCCTTTCCGACTAATACATGGCCTGCCATACCGAGCGATTTAGCCGTTGAAGCTAATCTCGATGCCGGTTTCCAGCTTGGGAAGCACGCTTGGTGTCACGAGAACCGTTCCAGGAAGCAGCTCTCGCTCGCCATCGAACGCAATAGTTAGATGACCGAGCCCTCCCATGTTCTCGTTCGCAGCTTCACCAAACTCCTTAATCGTGTAGACCTGATCGCCGATGGAAATGGTGCCGCCCTCAGCAAGCACGTTATCCTCTGTAGGAGTTCCATCGTGAACGACGCAGATGTCGCGCAACTCTGCAGGAGCGGTCGGGCCAAACAGGACCACCATCTTCTCGTTGAGAAGCTCCTCAACAAACGAGCCGATCTCAGTGACCTTAACCTTGTACATTTGATTTCTCCTATCTTTGTTACGCCGCAGGCGCAGTCATTGACCTGTCGATAACACGAATAGCCTGGGCAAAAGCATCGTGATAGCTTTCGTTGGCCAGATGGTCTAGGGCGGTCTCGATATTCAACCCCAACATCTCGCTCATCTCCGAAAACTCCGGTTTGAGGGAAAGCCCTTTGAGCTCATAGCAACCGTTAATCACGCCGTCATGATCAGTCAAGATCATCACAAACGCCTTTCGGCTAAAACTCACCTTGCACATACCCGTGCCCAAGTATCCCTCATGATCGCGAGCGCGCTCATGGATGAGAACACGCACCCTCTTCCAATAGCGATACTGGGTGAATGTTCCTGCAAGCCATACAAGAATAAAGAAGGCTATTGTAATGAGCGCGTTGAGCATAGCGGGCCTTTCCCTCTTAAAGCATTCAGTTTACAGGCCAAAGGACAGTACGTAGGCGAGAATAATCTGGATCGGGGTGGTAATCAACTTACCAAACAGGAATGCAGGGTAACCGATTTCGATCGTCTCGGGCTTTGCCTCCATGAGAGTCATGCCAACGGGAGCAAAGTCGGAACCAACCTGGCAGTTGACGGCAAAGAAGCCGGGAAGGGCAAAGTTGGCGGGAATCGTGCCGTTGGCGATTTGGTTGCCAACAAGAACAGAAAGCACAGAAGCGATGATTGCGCCCGGGCAGATCAACGGCGAAAGGAACGGGATTGAGCAGAACATGCCAATTGCCAGCATACCGGGCAGCGAGCCCGCAAGCGGAGTGAGAACGCCGGCGAGAACGTTCGCGAAACCCGTGTAGTTAATAATGCCGATCAACACCGAGACAAACGCCATAAAGGGGATGATATTGCGGATAACGTCATTCACGGTATCACGTGCAGCCTGATAGATGATGCTGATGACGCGACCAACGCCGGTGCCGATCTTAGAGACAACGTCCATAACCCCGTTAGACTGTTTGGACGCAAGCTCGGCACGTCCCTCGGCAATCTTTGCGTGAACGTTTTCCTTCGTCGTCTCCTCGTATGCCTTTTCGGTCTTTACCGGCTCAGCGGGAACATCCGCGGCATCGACAAGAGCGATGCAATCGGGATTGACATCGGACGCAAAGAGATCCTCGGTGATGAACTGTGCCAGAGGGCCAGACGGGGAACCAGGTTTGATGTTCAGCGTCTTAAGGCCCATCTTGGGATAAGTGCCGCAGCGGGCCACGCCAGCGCAGTCGATAACAACAGCGCATGCCTGATCGGTCTCGATCGGGTCCTTAAACTGGTCGTGCGCCTCGGCGCCGGTAAGCTCCGCGATGCGAAGGGCAACCGGGCTGATTCCGCCCAGGGTCACGCTCAGAACATAGGGCTTTTCGGCCGTGGGGGTAATGATAAGGGGTCCGCCCCAACCGTTGCCGCCGTGGGACGCCTTTACGCTTTTGAATTCACTCATGATCTAGACTCTCCTTTTGCGCTGAACTACTAGGCGGCAAGCTTAGCTTCGTTGCGCTTCTTCATGATGAGGTACAGCTTCTCGGTGACGATGCCCTTGATCAGGCAAACGATCAGGCCAACGACGAGGAAGCGGATAGCAAGCTCAGAGGAGTTCTTCCCCAGCGCCTCGTAGCCAGCCGAGATGCCAAGCCAAACAAAAAGCTCGGACGAGTTGGCGTGCGGGAAAAGACCGACGATGGGATGCATCATGGACACGACTGCATCGTAGAATGCAGGTTTATAGTCCTCCTCGACAAATACACCAAAGGTGTACGCCATCGGGTTGCAGAGGAAGAAGGTACAAAGGAATGGAATGAGGGTATAGCGGAGAACTGCATATTTGGTGCACTTCTTCATGAACCCATAGACACGCTCCTCGCCAATCAGCTGGATGATTGCCTTGATCGTAAGGATCAGGCAAATCAGCATGGGGATCATGCCCGTGATAAACGAGGCAAACTGCTCGCCCGCAGCATTAAAAAGGCCGGTAAAGCCCTCCGCAAGGAAGATAGGGAAATCGTTTACTGCTCCCATTTTCATTCTCCTTAATTGATGTTCGTTACTGCTATCGTCCTACCTGAGCGCCCGCTCCTCCCCTTTCATTCGGCCATATACGCTCATGGTTGTCTACGGTCGTCTATATATTACAAAGCGACCGCCTTCTGAGTTTTGCCCTTGCATTCCTTTCGGTGAATGGTTGGTTTTGTAGGGCAAACGGCTATGCGCTCTTTAGCTCATAGATGTTTTCTAATGCCTTAAATATGCGCATATACCTGTCAAAACGCACATTGTATATCTCGTGGACTTTGTCGCTTTTTTCAACGGAATCTAGCCTTTTGCAGACCCCAGCGGCAACATCGGCCAAATCTTGTCCGCAAGAAGCTGAAAGCGCTAGCAATGCCGCGCCCTGACCGGCACCGGACGATTCCATACGCACTAAATCGATTCCCAACACGTTTGAGAGCGTTTGCGCCCAAAAATCGTTCTTAGCCCCTCCGCCAACAAGCCTAATGCCGAACCACTCCTGCGAATGGTTCACGGATTCCTTGAGTTCCCTGAGGGCATATGCCGTGCCCTCCATAAGTGCCCTCTCAAGCTCCGAACGCGTCGTGTCAAGGTCAAGCCCCAAAAAGGCACCTCGAACCGACGGGCAACCGTGCAAGACCTTTTCCCCCGACAGATGCGGATAGAACATGAGGTCCCTCATGTCGTAGAAAGGATCCTCAACGGCCTTGTCCTCGAGATCGTAGGAGTCGCTGTCTAGAATCTGCCCGTACCACCACTCCTTAGCTCCGCCACACGACCTAATACTGAGCTGGACTTGCGTCTTAAGGGTATTACCCCATTTAAACAATACGGGCTTACCAACATCTGGAAGTTCAACCCCTTCTGCCGAATACATCAGCACACCGCTTGTGCCAAGCGAAATGGTGGGAATGCCTTCCAGGAGGCAGCCCGTACAAATCGCCGCTGCAGGATTATCGCCCGTTCCCCTTACAATCGATGCATCTGCAGGAATTCCTGTCTCGGCAGAAGCCCTTTCGCTGACGAACCCGATAACCTTGTCGGAAGGCTCGACAGCGGGTAGCAATGACCTAGGAACCCCAAAATGCTCACAAACCTCGTCAATCCAAGTTTGCTTCTTATTATCGAAAAGCCCCGTTGTCGACGCTCCGCAATAGTCCATGCCGGGATGTCCGCCAAACTTGAGAGCGATCCAATCCGAAACCGAAAGGAATACCTCGCTCTTGGAAAGAGCAGCTGGGTTGTTCTTAGCCATCCATGCAAGGTTCATTGCCGGAACCCCAGTTGAGAGGAAGCTGGCAACCTGGGGAAGACCTACAGCTAACGCCCACTGCTTCTCATCAAAAACAGTGTCAATCGTGCGTTGATCATTCCACATTATCGCCGGACATGTCGGAACCCCAGCAGCATCAACCAGCACCGTCGTATGCATTTGCCCGGTGGCCCCAACGCCCTTAATTAGAGACAGGTCGACCTTCTCCCCAAGCAAGGCGCACGCCGAACAAACGGCATCCCACCATATCCCGGGTTCAATCTCTCTCCAACCGGGATGAGGCTCAGAGCATTCGTAAGCCTCGCTTGCAGTTGCGACAACTTTTCCACTTTCATCAATGCACGTAAGCTTCACCGATGACGTGCCAACATCGACACCAAGGTAGAGCGCGCCCATTTTCGCCTCATCCATATCTATAATTCCGCTTTACTCAGCGATGCCGTTGATGGCGCGGGTCGTTTTGTAGGCAACAGCCGCAACGGCTTCTCGAGCATCGATTAGCACCTTGGCAAGATTGTGCTCATTGTTGTTTGCCTCATACGCCTTGCCAACAGTTGTGATGTAGGCCTTGCGCAGGTCGCTTGCGATATTGATCTTGGACATCTTGTGCGGCTGCATCGCATGGATGGTCTCGTAGGGAATTCCCGAGCCGCCATGAAGAACGAGGGGACACGGAGATACCTCTGCAAGCTTCTCAAGCAGCGGCAAATCGATGCGCGGCTCATCTTCGAGGCCATGAACATTACCGATGGACACGGCCAGCAAATCACAGCCCGTGCGCTCTACGAACTCACAAACCTGATCCGGGTCGGTCTTAAGATCCGCCTCGGAAACATGATCGTCCTCCTTGCCCTTGATGGCGCCAAGCTCCGCCTCGACGGGCACGCCATAGCAATGGCAATAGTCGACCGCCTGGCGCGAGAAGCGAATGTTCTCTTCAAAGGAAAGCGCGGCACCGTCGATCATGACAGAGGTGAAGCCAGCCTGGACCGCCTGGCGTACGTCCTCGAGCGTCTTGCCGTGATCGAGATGCAGACACGTGGGAACGATATAATCCTCCGCCGCGCGCTTTACGATGGATGCGATCATGCCGTAATCGGACAGCTTGACGTTAGTAGGGGCGATCTGAAGAATACCCGGCATCCCGGCCCTCTGTAATCCATCCAGGATACCCAAGGTCATCTCCATGTTCGTCGTGTTATATGCGGGAAGGAGCCATCCGTTCTTGCGTGCAATCTGGATCAGCTCAGTCGAAGTTACAACTGCCATGATTCCTCCAACCGGGTTACGGCAATTCGAGTTGAGTTTTCGTTCCAGATACTTATATAGACGTCTATGTACCTGTTTATAGACGACTATATACCTTTTTGATTTATGCGCAAAGCACTAAATACCGCAAATCGAAAAAAGGGGCTGTCGAGAAGCACTCGACAGCCCCTTTCATTTGACATGCTTACCCCAGCGCCCCATTTGCCAGCATATCGGTAACGTCATTTAGGCTCGAAACTATTGCCGTGGCCAATCTTTCCATCTCATCTGTTGGCTCAGAGAGATCGGGGACCATGACAGTGCAAAATCCTCCTGCAAATCCCGCACGCACCCCGTTATAGGAATCCTCTAAAACGAGGGATTTCTGCGGCGAAGCTCCTAGCTCATCCGCCGCTTTCAAAAAGACGTCTGGATAAGGCTTGGCGTGTTCGACCTCAATACCAGAGACGATCGAATCGAAATAAGGGAGTATTCCTCCCCTTATCAAATTTGCCTCGATCATTTTTCTGCTCGATGATGAAGCAACTGCCATCGGAATTCCCTCAGCCTGAAGATAGTCGAGAAGCCGATCTAATCCGGGTTTCTTCTCTGCGCCCTGAGCCAGCGCTTCATGCGCTATTTCGTAAAAACGGTCAACAAACGCTTGAGAATCGACCTCATCACCATACCACTCGCGAATAATGGACACCGCTTCAGATCCATTGGTGCCACGCATGGCGTCCGCAAGACCCTCTTTGCATTCAACCTCAAACTCAATTGCGGTTTTGGGCCAGCAGGAAGCCCAAATCGGCTCAGTATCGAACATGAGCCCGTCCATATCGAAGATAACCGCCTCGAACATACTGCCTCCTAGTTCAAATAGACGTCTATATACGTTTATTCTATCAAAGGAGACCTATCTTTCGCGACGGCATGAAAGGAGACGGGCCCAGTAAAAGCCGGCAGGCACCTCTCCCACCAAAAACCACCACGATGGGGACTATTCCCATCGTGGTGGTTGCCCTACATCGATCTACTTGGCGTGGCACTTCCAGAGCGGCCCTTGCATCGGCATATATGTTGCAGGCAAAGCCCCACGCTACTTGGCGCGGCCCTCCTCATAGCGCTCGACCAGTTTGGCCTGAACGTCATAAGGCACCTGCTCATAGCCTGCGGGCTTCATGGTAAAGTCGCCCGTGCCGCGCGTGATAGAGCGCAGGCGCGTCGAATAATCCGTCAGCTCGGCCAGCGGCGCCTGGGCAATGACCACGGTATCGCCGCGCTCATCGGTCTCCATACCCGTCACGCGACCGCGCGAGGCCGAGATGTCGCCCATCACGGCGCCGGCGTAGCTCTCGGGGATAGTCACCGTAATTTCCTCGATGGGCTCCAGCACCACCGGGTCGGCATCGGCGCATGCCTTGCGCAGGCCGATGCGAGCTGCCGCGCGAAACGCCATCTCGTTGGAGTCGACGCTGTGATACGAGCCGTCGTACACAGCCACGCGGATGCCCGTGAGCGGGTAACCGGCAATGATGCCGTCCTTCATGGTCTCCTGGACGCCCTTGTCCACGGCGGGGATGAGCGAGCGCGGGATGCGGCCACCCACGACCTCGTCAACAAACTCATAGCCGTCGCTCGTGCCGTCGGGCCCAATGAGCGGCTCCACGCGCAGCCAGCAGTCGCCGTACTGACCGGCGCCGCCTGTCTGCTTCTTGTGGCGGCCCTGAGCGCTTGCCGTGCGGCGGATGGTCTCGCGATACGGAATGCGGATCGGAACGCTCTTTGCCGCGACCTTGGTGCGGTCCTCCAAACGGTTGAGCAGCACCGAAACCTGCGCCTCACCCACGGCGGAAATGATAGTCTGCCCGGTCTCCTCGTCACGATCGATGCTCATGGTCGGATCGGCCTTACAGGCCTTCTCGATAAACGTGTAGAGCTTCTCCTCGTCACCGCGGTTCTCGGCCTCGATGGCAATGCGGTACTGCGAGTTGGGGAACTTAAACGCCGCAGCCTCGACCTTGCCGGTAATCGAGAGCGTATCGCCCGTCTCGGCCGCCAGCTTAGGCGCCACGATGATGTCGCCGGCATAGGCGTGGCCGACCTCGGTCATGTCGCGGCCGCACATCACATACAGGTGAGCCAGACGCTCACCCTTGCGCGTACGCGCATTGACCAGCTCAAGGCCCGGCTCAAGCGTACCCGTCAGCACCTTGATAAAGCTGATGCGGCCCTGCTGCGGATCGGCCAGCGTCTTAAACACAAACGCCACCGGACGGTCATCGTCGCTCGAAATCTTGAGCGAATCGCCGTCGATAAGCGGCATCTCGCCGTAGTCAGTCGGCGCCGGGAAGTACGTCGCGATGTCATCCATCAGCGAGTTGACGCCCTGCTCCTTAATGCAATCGCCCGCAAAGACCGGCACAAAGATGCGCTCGGCGATCGCCTTCGACAGCAGGCCTTCAAGCTCCTCCTGCGTCAGCGTTTCCTCGCCTTCCAAGTACTTCATCATTAGCTCGTCGTCAGCCTCGGCCACCAGCTCGCACAGATGGTCATGGGCCTCCTCGGCCTGGGCACGATACTCCTCGGGAATCTCCGACTCAACGGCCTCGGCGCCGTTGCAATGGCGCGCCTTCATGCGCACCAGGTCAATGATGCCATCAAAGTCCTCGCCCTCGCCCCAGGGAAGGGTCACGGCGCCCAGTCGCGTGCCAAAGCGCTCCTGCAGCAGGTCCATCGTGGTCGCAAAGCTGGCCTCGGAGCGCGACAGGCGGTTTACGAACACCGCACGCGCCAAGCGCAGGTCCTCGGCGGCATACCAGAGCTTAACCGTCGTAGGCTGCGGGCCGGCCTCGGCGTCGACCACAAACAGAGCCGTCTCGCAGACGCTCATCGCGGCAAAGGCGTCGCCGATAAAATCGGGGTAGCACGGGGCATCGAGCACATTGATGCGCGCGCCCTTCCAGTCGATCGGCGCAATGGTCGTCGAGATGGAAAACGCACGCTTGACCTCTTCGGGGTCATAGTCGAGCGTGGGCTTGGTGCCGTCGTGGCCGCCCAGGCGGGCGGTCTTGCCGGAAAGGTGGAGCATGGCTTCGGCGAGTGAAGTCTTGCCCACCCCGCCTTGGCCTACGAGCACCACGTTCCTTACGTTGCCGGTCTTGGGAGCACCCATGATGACCTCCTTGCAGGGCCGCGCGCAATGCGCGACGCCAACGGGGAGAGTTCGCGGTCGGTGCCATCCCGGGAGCAGCATGGTCGGCAGCCGAGCCGACTCACCCTCCAAATGTCCTATGCCACCACCCTACCCTCACGGGCGGCTGTCCATGCATACCTTTCGGCGCACGTATGAATACAGGCGGCGAGAGGAAGAGACAAGCTTGTGAGGCGATTATTGAACCCCGTCGATGCAAACAAAAAGCCGCCACAGACCGTAAGACCTGCGGCGGCTTCGCCTCAATTAATAGTTGAGTAAATACCTGAGCCTACCCCTCGATACGGCTCAAGAACTCACGCGTGCGCTGCTCGTGCGGATGGCCGATAACCTGATCGGCAGGCCCCTCCTCGACAATACGGCCGCCATCCATAAAGACCACGCGGTCGGCAACATCGCGCGCAAACTGCATTGCGTGGGTCACGATCACCATCGTCATATTCTGCGCAGCGAGGTCCTTAATGACACGCAGTACCTCGGCCGTCAGCTCGGGATCGAGTGCCGAGGTCGGCTCGTCAAAGAACAGGATCTCCGGGTCGAGCGCCAAGGCGCGGGCGATACTCACACGCTGTTGTTGACCGCCCGAAAGCTCACATGGCACCTTGTTCTCGTTGCCCGTCAGCCCCATTTGCGCAATCAGCTCGTGGGCGCGGGCTTCCGCCTGCTCGCGCGGACGCTTGAGCACGCGAATCGGCGCATCGATGATGTTTTTCATCACGGTATAGTGCGGGAACAGGTTGTAATTTTGGAACACCAGGCCGAATCGCGAGCGTGCCTGCTTGGGCACATCGCCCTTCGCATAGACCGCACCCGAACCCGCATCCGTCGCAACGGCAAGGTCGCCAAACGAGAGCGAGCCTCCGTCGAGTGTCTCGAGCAGCGTGGCACACCGCAGCAGCGTGGACTTGCCGCCACCCGAAGGCCCGATAATCGCCACGACCTCGCCACGCTTCACCTCAAGCGAGATATCCTTGAGCACCTCATTGCCGCCAAACGCCTTACGCGCGTTCGATATATTCATTACCGAATTAATCATGGTAGTAATCCAATTTTTTCTCGGCGGCGCCCAGCAGCATCTCGACGACGAAGTTAAAGACCCAGTAGATTAGCGCCGCGATCGCAAACGGCACCATGCTCACCTGCGAGGCGACCAGCGCCTTGGCCGTCGAGAACATCTCACCCACGCCAATGGCAAACGCCAGCGACGTGTCCTTGACCAGCGTGATGATCTCGTTGCCCATCGCAGGCAGAATACGCTTGGCGACCTGCGGCATCACGATATACAGAAACGTCTGCATGCGCGAGTAGCCCAGCACCTCGGCAGCCTCGTATTGACCGCGAGGAATGGACTGCAAGCCCGAGCGATAGATCTCGGCAAAGTAACCGGCGTAGTTGATGATGAACGCCACGACACACGCCGTCCATTTGGAATCGGGCGTGAGCGAGATGCCGAACACGTAGTACGGGGCAAAGTAGATGGCAAACATCTGCAGCATGAGCGGCGTGCCGCGCATAACCGAGATATAGATGCGCGCAATCCAGCGAAGCGGCGCGATTTTGCTCATGCGCATAAACGCCACGGGGATTCCCAGCGGAATCGACCCCAGCAGCGTCAGCACAAACAACTGCAAACTGACCAAGAATCCCTGGCCAAGCATCTGCATCATGACCTGAATAGACATTACTTGAGCACCCAATTATCGAAAGATAGACCATAGCTTGAATACTTGTCGCACAGGTCCTTAACCGTGCCGTCCTCGTAGAGCGCCTTGAGCGACTCGGTCACGGCGTCGGCCGACTTGGTGTCGCCCTTCTTAAAGCCGACGGCGTAGTGCTCGCTGGACAGCGGTTCATCAAGCTGCGTATAAGCATCGGGCTTGGCGGCAAGCTGATACTGGGCAATCGAAAGGTCGCAAGCCACGGCATCGACCGCGCCGCTCTCGAGCTGCATAAAGGCCGTGTTGTACTCGCCGATCGTGTCGAGCGTGGCAAACGTCGCCGCCAGATCCTTCTGGTCACCCTCAAGCACGTCCTGCGCAGCGGAATCGGTCTGGGTAATCACAGTCTTGCCGGCAAGATCGTCCCAGCCCTTGATGCCCGCATCCTTCTTGACCACCAGCACCTGCTCGTTGAGCATGTACGGCTCGGAGAACGTGTAGTCGTCCTCGCGACCCTCCATGGTAAAGCCGTTCCAGATGCAGTTGATGGCGCCGGAGTTGAGCAGCGTGTCCTTGGCATCCCAATCGATGGCCTCGTATTTGACCTCCCAGCCCTGCTTATCGGCAACGGCCTTGGCAAGATCGAGATCAAAGCCGGTATACTCGCCATCGTCGCCCACAAAGCCGTACGGAGGATAGGACTTATCAAAGCCCACCACGAGCTTCTTGGACTCCGCAGCGCCCTTCACATCCTTGGCCGCGGCAGAGCCAGCAGCGGAGCCCTTGCCGGCACCACCGCCGCAACCGACAAGACCAAGGCCAAGCACCGTGGCGAGCGAGCCGGCTAGACCAACAAACTGACGACGAGACATATCGGTGTTCATGGTATCCCCCCTTGATGGCACTTTAGTTAAGTAAAGTGATTCGTGTAACGTCCAGAATCATACACTTTAGTGAGATGGAGTACAAGGGAGGGTTTGCCCGGCGTGGGCGGGGAGCGGCGCGTAATTAAGTTTCCTGCTCTACAGTCCTGCGCAAGACGGAAAGCACATTAAGTGCTTTCCTTTGCGTGCGGAACTCGCGATAAA
>JAHAAK010000070.1 GCA_018376905.1 Collinsella sp.
CTCGTCGCCGGGACGGTGCAGGCAGACCTTCCTGAGCTTGCCGATCTCGGAAGGCACGTGCAGACCTTTCGTCATGGCCTCCTACCTTTCTTTCGGGCCCTTGTCAGGGCCGATTCGTTAGCGCCCCTCCGTGTGAGGCGTTATTGCTGACGACATATTTATATCCAAAATCAGCTCATACTTCCACCTTGCCCCCGAACGGTTTTTTATAGGGGGTGAACGGCATACACATATACTTCACGCATGGCACACTTCATCTTAATAAAGCGTATTTACGTGCTTAAACGCGTTTTAATCCTAAAATCAAATGGAACTAAACTTTGTTAAACCATCCTCAAATTGCATATTTCCAATAAAGCTATGAATAGAATTAGCGGTTCACACCGCGTCTCAACCATTTTCACTTTTATTCAGAAAAAAGTTTGTCCTATTCATTTCTGGTAAATAAATTACCGTTTACCAGACGCTTGATACCGTTCACCGGAAACTCAGTATAAGGCCCAGCGGATACCGGCTCGCTTTACGGCCCCATTTGTAACAACTTGACTTCTCGGTATAGAAAAACGGACTCGCTTCCCCTAGGGAAACGAGTCCGTTTTCGATTATCTTCGGCTAATTTGGATAAGGCCCCCGAAGACCATCGGAATCCTAGCGATCGAACTCCGCCAGTGCCTCGCCCAAAAGTCTCAGGCCCTCGCGCAGAACGTCCTCGCTCGCGCAGTAGCCCAGGCGTGCGCCGCAGGGAAGCTCAAAACGGCTACCGGGGACCAGCAGCACTCCCCTCTCGGACAGCAGGCGCCTGCAGAACTCCTCGTCATCCTCGGGAATATCCAACTGGATAAACGAGGTAGACACGCCCTGCGGGGCCGTCCAGGAAACGCGATGCTGCGTATCGATCCAAGCCTGCGCGATATCGCGGTTGCCAAACACGATCTTGCGATTGCGCTCGAGGATCTTGTCCTTGTGCTCAAGCACATAGGTCGCCAGGGCATCGTTGAACACGCCGCCGCAGATCATGGTGTAATCGCGATAGGTACGGATGCGGTTGGACACCTCTTCGTCTGCCACGACCCAGCCCACGCGGGCCGCAGGCGTCGAATAGGTCTTCGACAACGAGTTGGTGACAACGGCCCTCTCGTACACGTCGACCATCGACATAAAGGACTCAGTGTTTTCGAGCGGCAGATACACCTCATCGCACAACACGTAGGCGCCCACCGAACGGGCGATCTCGGCAATCTGGCCGAGCATATCGGCATCGAGCACCGTACCGATGGGGTTAGATGCGTTGTTTATGCAGATAAGCTTGGTGTTGGGACGCACCAAGCGCTTGAGTTCCTCGATATCGGGCTTCCAGCCGAGTTCCTCGCGAAGCTCCCAATACTCGACCTCGGCGCCCAGCGTGCGCGGAATCTCGTAGAGCGGCGCGTAGGTGGGCCACTCGGCGATAACATGGTCGCCGGGCTCGACCACAGCCATGATGGCGTTGAGGTTAGCGCCCGTGCAGCCATTGGTCTGCAGAATGTGATCGGGATTGACCTCCCGACGATACAGCTTGGCAACCTCGGCCTTAAACTCCGGCGAGCCCTCGATCCAGCCGTAGTTCATCTTCTCGCGGTCCAGGCGCTCGTAGAACGTGGCGCCGTCCTGTTCATCGAGCGCGCGCAGCTCGCCCATGGTGAGCGACGAGATCGTCGACTGGGCGATGTCCCACGTGGCGCTCTTCTCCCAAACGTTGAGCCATTCCTCAACGCCAATCGTCTTGATGTCCATGGCCAAGCTCCTTACAAAAGCAGTCATCCAATCGTGTTGACGTTCCTCATACAAGATTGGGGCGGTGCGAAAACCCGCACCGCCCCAATGGGAGACATCTAATGGCAGCTAGATGTATGTATTATGACCTGTACGGGTCCTTGAAGACCTTAGAGGTCCTCGCGCCAGAAGGGCATGCTCATGCAGCGCGGGCCGCCGCGGCCGCGGGAGAGCTCGGCGGAGGGCACGACGAGAAGGTCCAGGCCCT
>JAHAAK010000037.1 GCA_018376905.1 Collinsella sp.
CTATGGCACTTCAACATCATTGTCGCAGCCCCGACCCGCGGTCACGAGCGGGGGCTCCTATCTTTTTAGTGCCCTCGGATTGGGTCATAGTGTCTGTCCGTCCTCTACCTGTGACGTTGCCATGGTAGTCATTGGGGACGTTCTTAAATGACTAGTCAAAAGGGACACTCTTGCGGCACTTGGGGACGTTCTTTTTCTGCCGGCAGTTAGGGACACTCCTTGCGCCAGCGTTGCATCGAATGCTCGGGAAAATGCGGACCGGTTTTTGGGCGAATAATGGGTCGCGGTTTCCGGATGGGGTGGGTTGCGGAAAGTGCGACCCGGAAGATTGCTCCGAAACGGGATGCGGTTTCCCTGACGCGCCTCAAACGGAAAGCGCATCCCATTTCGGAGCTCCAAAACGGGATGCGCTTTCCGCGCGGAAGAATTGTCGCAGCTACGTTAAGCGGTGCCGCTCGCTACTCGCCCAAGATCAGCGCCGCGAGTTCGTCCTGGGTGTCCACCACGTAGTCGGCGCCGGCGGCTTCCAGCTCTGCGCGGCCGCGGAAGCCCCAGCTGACGCCCGCGCTCTTAAGGCCGGCGTTGTGGCCGGTCAGGATATCGACATTGGAATCGCCCACATAGAGTGTGGTTGCCGGATCGGCGCCCAGCTCCTCCATCACATGCAGCGTGACGGGTGCTTCGGGTTTGGGCGGAAATGCGTCCACACGGCCCTGTATCAGCGCAAAGCGCTCGGGGCCAAAGTATTTCTCGATAAGCGGGGCTGCCGAAATATGATCCTTGTTGGTGAGCACGGCAAGCTGAACGCCCGCTGCGCGCAGACGGTCGAGCATCTCAATCGTGCCGGCGTAGGGGGCGGTGTGGTCCTCCTTGTGCTCGCCGTAGTAAGCCCTAAACTCGGCAAGCGTCTGCTCAAAGGCGCGACCGTCGCCCGCATACTCGGCAGGCATAAAGCGCTCAACCAGCTTGAGCATGCCGTTTCCCACCTTGTAGCGGTACTCGTCCACGGCAAACGTGGGCCAGCCGTGCATCTCGCAGGTGTGGTTGCCGGCGGCCGCCAAATCCTCGAGCGTGTTGAGGAGGGTGCCGTCTAAATCAAAAATCACATGGGAAAAAGCTGCTGCCATGAAAGCTCCCGTCGTTGGGTTTCAAAACGCACCTCATAATACTGGGCTTCCGCGTTGGGCGTGCTTGGAATCTGAACATCTCCAGGGACATCAGGCCACATCGCGCCGACCGTGCGGTTCCGCCCTAGCAAATCCTGGGCAGCTGCTCCCCCACGAGCATGTCGAGGATGCGGGTCGAGCCCCAGCCGGTGCGTACGCGCACGGCGGGTCGAGCGCCCTCGGCAAGCGACAGCACGCGACCGATGACGGCGGCGTTCTCGCCGTAGCGGGCGGCGCGCATGGCCGCCAGCGCGGCATCGGCCTGCTCAGCCGGCACCACGGCGACCATCTTGCCCTCGTTTGCCACCTGCAGAACGTCGTAGCCGAGCATCTCGCAGGCGGCCTGCACGTCGGGACGCACGGGCACGGCATCTTCGTCGACCTCCATGGCAACACCGCTGGCCTGGGCAAACTCGTTGAGTGTGGACGCCAGGCCACCGCGCGTGGGGTCGCGAAAGCAACGCGTGCCGGGCGCCGCGGCCAAAACGTCGGCAATCAGGTGGTTGAGCGGCGCGGCGTCGCTTTCGATCGTGCTCGAAAACGCCAGGCCCTCGCGTTGGCTCATGATGGCGATGCCGTGGTCGCCTAGCGTACCCGATACCAGAATGACATCACCGGATTGGCAGTTGGCGCCGCTGAGCGCTACGCCCGTGGGAACCTCGCCCACGCCGGCGGTATTGATATAGACGCCGTCGGCCCCGCCGCGCTCGACCACCTTGGTGTCGCCCGTGATTATGGACACGCCCGCCTCGCGCGCCGTTTCGGCCATCGTCTGCACAATCTGGCGGAGCTTATCCATGGGATAGCCCTCTTCGAGGATAAAGCCGCACGATAGGTAGCGCACGTTGGCGCCCGAGGTCGCGACATCGTTGACGGTTCCGCACACGGCGAGGCGGCCGATGTTGCCACCGGGGAAGAACTGCGGCGTTACCACAAAGCTGTCGGTCGACATGGCGATGCGCCCGCTCTCGGGCAGCGCGGCCACGCCGGCATCGTTGCCTTCGAGCAGCTCGGGCGACCCAAAGGCATCCAAAAAGACCTCATCGATAATGCGCTTCATCATCTGGCCGCCGGAGCCGTGGCCCAGCAGGACAGTGCTATCGGTGGCAGTACGGGACATATCGAAAACTCCAATCGTGGGTGGAATTATATGGGTGAGGCGCAGCGTCGACCGGTCCGCCGTTCGTTAGAACGGCGGAACCCATCAGCCGTGGTATCTAAAGTACGCCGCGCAGCTGCCTTCGGAGCTCACCATGCACGGGCCGACGGGGTGCTCGGGCGTGCAGGTGCGGCCAAACAACGGGCAGTCGCTCGGCGTGATGGCACCGCGCAGCACGTCGCCGCAGCGGCACCCGCGTGGCTCAACCGTCGGTTCAATGGGCACGTCAAAGCGGGCGCCGGCATCAAAGCGCGCGAATTCGGGTCGGATGGAAAGACCCGAGTTGGCAATCGGTCCCAGCCCGCGCCACGTGGTGTCGCACGGCTCAAATACCTGCTCGACCAGCTGGCGCGCCACGGGGTTGCCGTCTGCATTGACGCCACGGCGGTAGGCGTTGTCAATCGCGGGCCTGTCCTCGACAACCATCTGGACCAGCATGCAGATGCCCTGCAAGATATCGACTGGCTCAAACCCGGTGACTACGCCGGGGGTCTCGAACTCATCGACCAAAAACCCAAAGGGTGCCAGGCCCGTGATGGTAGCGACGTGACCAGGCAGGATAAAGCCGTCGATGGTCGTCTCGGGGTCGTTAGAGATCGCACGCAGAGCCGGCGGCGTGGTCTTGTGAGCACAGTAGACCGAAAAGTTCTGGAGCCCGCGCGCGTCGGCCTCCAGGATAGCGGCGGCAATGGTGGGCGTTGTGGTCTCAAAGCCGACGCCCATAAAGATGACCGGGCGTTCGGGATTTTGCTCGGCAATGTCGAGTGCGTCGAGCGGAGAGTAGACGATGCGGATGTCGCGCCCCGCCGCTTTTTGCGCGGCAAGCGAGGTGGACGATCCGGGCACGCGCATCATGTCGCCAAAGGTGGTGATGATGGCGCCGTCCATGTTGGAAAGCGCGATTGCGTGATCGATGTCGCGGTTGGCGGTGACGCAAACGGGGCACCCCGGGCCGCTTAGCAGTTTGAGTCCCGTCGGCATAATGGAGCGAAAGCCATAGCGGCCAATGCTCACGGTATGCGTGCCGCAGACTTCCATAAGGTTGATGCTGCGGTTGCCGACAAGCTCATGAATACGATCGATGAGCTCGCGAGCCAGCTTGGGATCGCGGAATGCCGAAAAGTCGATACCGGAGCGAGCCGGCTGTCCGGCCGCCACTAGTAAGCCTCCGCCGGGTTGGTGGCCAGCTGGTCTTCTTCGACCAGTTCGGTCATGGTGTTGACCAGGTCGAGCGTCTCCTGCGCCTCCTGCTCGTCGACAATCTGAATGCCAAAGCCGGCGTGCACGAGAATATAGTCGCCTACCTGTGCCGTCGGCACAAGTCGCAGCGACACGGGGCGCTCGATGCCCATCATGTCGACGGTCGCCTTAAGGTCGTCGTCGCGTTTGACCACTTTACCGGGAACGGCAAGGCACATAATGTTCCCCTTTTATACGTTTTGCGCTGGATAGGCGCCTAATTACCCATCAGTTGATGGTAGCGCTCGCGGGAGTCACGAGCAAACGCGTTACACCTGTGAGACGGCGGCGCGCAGACTGGCAAAACAGCCTATCGCGATGTTGTCTGCGCAAGACGAGCGCTTGCGACCGCCGCCTGGCCGTAGGCGATGCAGCCGTCATTGACGGGTGCGGTGTGGGGGACAAGGACAGTAAGGCCTGCGCTTTTGAGCTCGCGGGTGAGGAACTGAAGCAGGAGTCGGTTCATGAACACGCCGCCCGAGAGCACGACGGTGTCGATGCCTTCACGGACGCAGATCTCGCTTGCGATGCGGGCCGACGCGCGTGCGATGGTGACATGGAAGTCGAGCGCGAGCTTGCCGGCGGGCACGCCGGTCCTGATTCCCTCCAAAAGCGCCTCAAAAAGCGGTCTGGAGTTCAGAACATGGCAGTCGTCCGGACGGGATGATTCGGTTACGGAAAAGCTGGCCATATTGCCGGTGGGGCAGGCACTTTCACTGCTGAGCGCGCGCCAGGCGGCGGCTTCGAATTCTATGGCGGGTTCGCCCTCGTAGGTTGCCTTGTCGCAGATGCCCAGAATTGCTGCCGCGGCATCAAAGAGACGCCCCATGCTGCTGGTACGCGGGCTGTTGATGCCGCGCTCGATCATGGTGGCTGTCACGCTGCGCGTTTGCTCGTCGAGGCTGTCCAAAAGCCGAGCGGCGCCTGGGTGCTCGAGCAGGCCGAGCTCACTGAGCAGGGCAAAGGCGTTGCGGCGGGCGTCGCGCACGGAGGCCGCCCCGCCGGGGAGCGCCCAGGTGCGCAAATGCGCGGCGCGCTCAAAGCCGCCAAGGCTGGCAACAAGAAACTCGCCGCCCCAAATGGTCCCATCGGTACCGGCGCCGGTGCCGTCAAAGGCGATGCCAAGGACGCGCGCGTCGGTTGTAAGCTGGCCCGCGGCGATAGCCTCGGCCATTACGCTCGCGATATGCGCATGATGGTGCTGCACCTCGACGAGCGGCAGATTGCATTTTCGCGCCTGCTCGCGCGCCCACTGGCTCGATAGATAGCTGGGATGTACATCGCAGGCTAAGGCGGCGGGCGCCAAGTCAAAGAGATCTTCCAAGCGCGTGCGCGCGGCGTTCCAGGCATCGAAGGTCCCGCCGTTTTCAACATCGCCGATATGCTGCGACACAAAACAGGTTGCCTCGCCGTTCGTCCCTTCACGCGTGAGCGCAATCGTGGCCTTTTGTTGTGGCCCGCAGGCGAGCACGCAGGACGGAGCGCCGTCGAGCGCCGGCAGCGGCAGCGGCTGGGGTGCATATCCGCGAGCGCGGCGCACGGGCATAACGGCGCCGTCGACCACGCGCACTACAGAGTCGTCGTAGCGCGAGAGGATCGCGCGGTCGTTACCGAGCAACGCGTCGGCGATGCCGGCGGCAACGAGGTGTTCCCAGGCAAGATCGTCGTCGGTCTCGATGGGCTCTTCGCTCAGGTTTCCGCTGGTCATGACGAGCGCGTGCATACCGCGGGCTTCTGCCGCGGCAAGCAGCAGATGCTGAAGCGGGGTGTAGGGGAGCATAACGCCGAGCTCGGGCAGGTCGCGCGCGACGGACGGTGCGAGCGCGAGGGCGTCGGGAGAATCACCGCTCTCGCAAACAGCACGTCGGCGCAGCAGCACAATGGGGCGAATGCTGCCGGCCAGCAAGCCGCGCTCAACGTCGCTGATATGGCACAGGCGTTCAGCGTCGGCAAGGCTGCGCACCATAACGGCAAGTGGCTTGTTGCTGCGGCGTTTACGGCGGCGAAGCTCGGCTACCGCCTGCTCGTTGGAGGCGTCACAGGATAGATGGAATCCGCCCAGGCCCTTGATGGCGACGATGCCACCAAGGGCCAGCAGCTCAACGCAGCGGTCGATAATGGCGTCGCTGGTCTCGCGCGTGGTGCCGACGGCCAGCGGCGCGGCGGCTTCGCCCGGCTCATCGCCCACGCTCGCTTCGCGCCACATGATATGCGGCCCGCAATTAAAGCAGGCATCGGGCTGCGCGTGAAAGCGACGGTCGAGCGGATTGGCATACTCCGCGGCACACTCAGGGCACATGGGAAAACGGTCCATCGAGGTAGCCGCTCGGTCATAAGGCAGCGATCGGATGATGGTAAAGCGTGGGCCGCAGTTAGTGCAGTTGATAAAGGGGTAGTGATAGCGTCGGTCGGCGGGATCGAACAGCTCGCGCAGGCAATCGTCGCAGGTGGCGATATCGGGCGAGACGAGCGTCGTGTGCGCGGTCTGGTCCTGCGATGCTACGATGCGAAAACCCTCTTCATTGGCGGCATCCCAACCGTTGGCTGCCAGGTCCACAACCTCGACATGCTCTACGCGGGCTGCCGCAGGCGCATGCTCAGAAAGCGCGGCAACAAAAGCATCGAGCGCACCGGCCAGAGCATGCGCTTCGATATGCACGCCGTCGCCCGCGTTGAGCACCCATCCGCAAATGCCATGTGCCATGGCCTCGCGATACACAAACGGCCGCATGCCAACGCCCTGCACAATGCCCGTTACATGAATATGCACATGCCGCATGCGACACCCCTCATCAAAACCGACCAAATAGGGACAGGTGCGCTACAGCCCCAGGCTCTGCTTGGTGGCGGCGCACGTGAGCTCGCCGTGCTTAACGCCGCGCAGGCCCAGCAGACGGTCGGCTAGTTCGTAGACGCGCTCGCCGCGACCCTTGAGCGCCAGAATCTCCAAGCAGTTGTGGTGATCCAGATGCACGTGCATGGTCGATACGATCTCGTCGGTGTAGTCGTGCTGCACTTCGTCCAGACGGCGCGTCAGGTCGCCGGTATGGTGGTCGTAGATCATGGTGAGCGACCCGATAACATGCTCATCGGGCGTGCGCATCTGCTCCTTGGCGATCGAGGCGCGAATCAGGTCGCGCACGGCCTCGGAGCGGTTGGCCACGTCGCCGCGGCGCGCGATCTGTTCGTCAAAACGGCGCAGCAGGTCGTCCGGTGCGGTAACCGAAAAACGGACCAGCTCGGAGCCGGAACCACTACAGTGGCAGCCCGCGTCACCGTCCGCCCCGTGCGGATGCTCGTGCTCGTACCCGCAGCCGTGCTCGTGTTCGGCCACGTTACACCAGCTTCACGGAGCCGACGGAGTTGTGGTCGGCCTCGATGGCCTCTTCGTAGCCCTCGAGTGCGTCGTGGGCCTCGTGCAGCGCGGCCATGGCTGCCTCGAGCTTGGCGCCGATGCGCTCCATGTCAAAATTCTCGGTCGCATGCAGCAGCTGATGGCTCCACTCGTGAGCGAGCTCGATGGTGTCGTCGACCTGCTTGACGCTCATGGCAAGCTGGCTCATGTTCATTCCAACATCATGCATGGGAAATCTCCTTTTGTATGGGGCAGTTCAGTGGTTCAGATTTTACTACGCCCACTCTGTGCGCAGCTGCATAAGAAAACGGGTGCGAGTCTGTGCGACTCGCACCCGTTCACTGGGGGCTGTTTGTAACTACCATACTATCCGTGGTCGCACGCGCCGCACCCGGCAGTCCGGCGAGCGGTGCAAAACCGCTCATGGACGGCGGGTAAGTAACAAGCGTATTACAGATGCTTCTCCAGCAGCGCCTGCAGCCTCGCCTTGGGCAGAGCGCCAACCGAGCGGTCAATCTCCTCGCCGTTCTTAAACACAATCAGCGTGGGGATGCTCATGACGCCATACTTCATGGCCAGGTCCTGGTTATCATCGACGTTGCATTTGGCAACGGCAAGCTTACCCGCCAGCTCATCGGCAACCTCGTCAACGATGGGCGAGAGCGATCGGCAGGGCCCGCACCACGGTGCCCAAAAATCGACCAGCACGGGCAGGCTGCCGTTAACGATGGAATCGAAGTTCTCGGGGGTAATCTGCTTAATGTCAGCCATGGTGACCTCCATAATGTGACGCGGCTCAGCCGCGTAAAACTCAGTACGACCGTGCTTATACCCAGCGGCCCGCAAAGCAACCACTCGCGGGCAGCTCTTTTATATAATGGTGGGCACGCAAACGATTGGAGAGCGCATGTCCACGTCACAAAGCCAGAAAAAAGAAGCCATCGCCCAGGCGGCCGAGCAGGAGCTCACATCGCTTGCGGTCCGTGGCGTGCGTATCGCGGGCAACGCGTGCTCGCCGATCGTGCTGGTCAAAGGCGATTTGGACGAGGCCGAGCGTTCGGGTGGCGAGCTTGCCGCCGGCCCGGATGGCGCGGCGTTGCGCAAGGCGCTTGGGGCCATCGGCTACGCGCCCGAGGATTTTTGCGTGCTGGCAAGCGTCGCCGGCGTGGGTGACGGAGCGGTCGCGGTGGGCGAGACTCTGCCGTGCGAGCTGTTCCGCGAGGCGCTCGAGGCCTTGGACCCCGAGGCGGTGCTACTGCTCGACAACAACGCGGCCGATGCCATGCGCGAGACCTACGCCGATATGCTCGTGGCGATCGATGACTTCGACACCGCCATGCTCAAGCCCGGCCTGGTCGCCCATGTGCAGGGCCGCCGCGTGCTCGCGCTCGACGGCTTTGAGGCGGCACTCACCGACAAGGCCGCTAAGCAGCGCATGTGGGCCTATATCAAGCAGCTGACTCCGGCGACCGCTCCGCTGTAGCGGATTGGCGCCGGCGAGCGATTGCCTGGCGGGCAAGGCACGCCTCGAGATCGGCGCCGCACTTCTACATCACAGCGCGCAGCTCAAACCGATCGCCGTTAATGCGGAACTGGCAGTTACCATTCATGCGTTCGACGGCAAGCTTAATGCTCTTGGTTCCAAAGCCGTGTCCGGTGTGCCCGGCTACGGGCATGCCGTCGACCATGCGCGGCGCGCGGTCAAACGTGTTGGAAACTAACAGCAGCAGCTGGCCGTCCTCTAATCGCAGGTCAAAGTCGACGAATCGCTTTCCTTGGGGTGCGGCGCTTGCAGCGGTGATAGCGTTTTCCAAGGCATTTGAGAGCACGCTAAACAGGTCGGCGTCACCTACGTGGATGGTTTCGGGTACGGCGGCGCGCAGGTTGGCGGTAATGCCGTTTCTATTGATATCCGAGTTAAATGACGAAAGCGCGATGTTTACGGTCTCGTTGGCGCAGAAGCGGCGTACGGCGGTGCGATCGCCGGCTTCGCAGAGTTCATCGATGCGTTTGAGCGCCTCGTCGGTGTGGCCCTCCTCAATTAAAGCGGCCAGGCCGCGTAGGAAGTGGCGCATATCGTGGCGAAGAATCGACAGCTCGCGCCCAGATTGACGCCAAGCCTCGAGCTCTTTGATGGCGGCGCTGTCGCGGGTTTCGAGCATCCAGCGCTCTCGCTCGGCGGTTTCCTTTTCTTCGTATTCGCGCAGGTAAACGGCAAGAAACATAAGATAGAAGGCACAGAGCGCAAATGCCAAAAACTCAACCGTTACCACCGAGCCCGAGTGGAACAGCGTGGTGTAGACGTTGGTGGCATAGTCAAAGACGTAATAGACGAGCGGCAGGATTAAAAGGATGCCCAGCTCGGTGGTGCTTTTAATCGCCAAGCGTGGACCGATGTCGCCGGCCCAACGCAACAGGACGGCAAAGACGGCGAGTGTGGTCGCGATGCGCGCCAGATAGTACGCGATCTGAGAATCGGTTGCGGCAAATGCGGCGATGCCCATCCAATTGCTGAACTGGCAGCTCAGATAGGCACTCGTAATGCCGAGCACGGCAAGCAGCGGGCTCAGGCGGTAGCGCGCGCACAAATAGATGACGAGCGGCAGATGCACGACGAGTGGATATACCTGGCGGGCAAAAAGCTCGCCGCCGACGGCATTGGCGATCGAGAAGGCGGCACCGGTCACGACGCCGACCCCCAGCAGCTCAAGCGCATGACGCCGGTTGATCTCGACACCGCACAGCGCCGCCGAGGCAAAGACGCCAAAGAGCAGCGTCGTGGCGTGGTGGATTGCCCAAAGGACCATTTCGACCGAGGAGACCATCAGTGTCTCCCACCCCCAAAGCGCACCGCAAAGTAGGCGTCTTGGAATCCCTGCTTGCAGCTGCGCGAAAGCGGGATGCACGCGCCCGAGCGCATGACGATGTCCGTGCGGTCAAAGTGATCGATATTGCGCAGGTTGACCTGGTAGCTGCGGTGGCATTTAAAGAAGACCGCGTTTTGCTCCAAGCGGTCCTCGACGCTGCGGAACGACTCGAGTGCCTCGATATCGCGTCCGTCGCGCAGGTGGAAGACCACGTGCTTGTTGCGCGCCTCGGCATATTCGATGTCGGACAGGCGCAGGGCGTGGTAGCCAAAGGAAGTTTTGATCACGAGCTCGTCGGTTGCCGCTGGGCGCATGCTCGAAAGCTCGTCGAGCAACTGCGCCAGGCGTTCGTAAGTCACGGGCTTGAGCAGATAGTCGAAGGCGCGGACCTCGTAGGATTCCAGCGCGAACTCGGGCGACGAGGTGAGGAACACCAGGCGCACGGCGGTGTCGGCCTGGCGCAGTTCGCGTGCGGTGTCCATGCCGTTGACGAGCGGCATGATCATATCGAGCAAGATGATGTCGGCGCGCGATGCGGCATGGCGGGCCAGCAGGTCCTCGCCGCGCGTGACGAGCGCAACATCGACCGCCGTGCCCGTCTCGGTCGACCAACGGTCGATCATCCGGTGCAGTCTATCTAGAAAAGCGACATCATCGTCGCAGGCAATAATCTTGAGCATTCGGCCCCCTTAAGTAGTTCGATTTTGCCACATCGGGCACGCGCCGCTTGCGGGGGTGCGGACCGTTTGCGCCTCACGGCGTGCAGCTCGCGCCAAGCGGTGTTGCGGTGGCGAAAGATGCCTCCTGCGCTATCGAAAGCCCGGCTATCCTCAGCTTGCCAGTTCGAAAATGGACCTGCCACATGATTGAATCTTTATTTCAACTTTACACCTAGGTTTACAGCTGTCTTGTCAGCTGTAAACCTAGGTGTCATACTAAAGCCCCAAGATTCGCCAAAAGAGAGGGGCCTTGATGGCACAGAGCGCGAACATGGATGCGTCGGAGCTTGCACGCGATATCGCGGCCGGCCTGGCATCGGCAACGACGGCAACGGAGCGTGCGGCACTGGTGCCCGCAGAGCTCGTCGAGGCCATTCAGCAACTAAAAACCCAACGTGACGCGGTGATCCTGGCGCACTATTACGTGGCGCCCGAGGTGCAGGCTGTGGCCGATTACGTCGGCGACAGCTTCTACCTGGCAAAGCTTGCCAAGAGTCTGCCGCAGCAGACTATCGTGCTGTGCGGCGTGGAGTTTATGGGCGAGAGCGCCAAGCTGCTCAACCCCACCAAGACCGTGCTGCTGCCCGAGCCGGGCGCGGACTGCCCCATGGCGCACATGGTCAAGCGCGAGACGGTCGACGCGGCGCGCGCCGAGTACGGCGACGACCTGGCCGTGGTGTGCTACGTCAACTCCACGGTCGAGATCAAGAGCTGGAGCGACGTGTGCGTCACCAGCTCCAACGCCGTTAAGATCGTGTCCGAGCTGCCGCAGCAGCATATTCTGTTCATTCCCGACCAAAACCTGGGACGCTTCGTAGCCGAGCAGGTGCCGCAAAAGCACGTCATCCTCAACAACGGCTACTGCCCGCGCCATCACATCATCACCGTCGAGCAGATCGTCGACGCGACGGAGGCCCACCCCGACGCGCTCGTGCTGGCGCATCCTGAGTGTAAGGCCGACGTCTTGGCCGAGGCCGACTACATCGGCTCCACCGCCGGCATTATCAAGTACGCCGAGGAGTCCGACGCGAGCGAGTTCATTATTGTGACGGTCCGTGGCGTGCTCTACGAGCTCGAGCGCCGCTGCCAGGGCACCGGCAAGAAGTTCTACTTCCCCGCGGTGCAGCCCACCTGCGTCAACATGGATCTCATCACGCTCGAAAAGCTCGTGCGCTGCCTGGAGACGGGCGAGGGCGAGGTGCAGATTGGCGTGTCGGACGAGGCCGCCGATCAGGCCAAGCTCACGCTCGACCGCATGCTCGAGTACGCAGCGCGCTAGAACAATGCGGCATGAGGGACGGTCCCTTATGTCACATTCAAGGGAGAGGATTCCTGTGGAAACCAAGCAATACCCCGATATGGAGTGCGACGTCGTTATTGCCGGCTGCGGCGTAGCGGGCCTGTATGCGGCTCTCAACCTGCCGACGAGCATGCGCGTGATCATGCTCTCCAAGGGCGCTGTCGATGAGTGCGATTCGATGCTCGCGCAGGGCGGCATTTGCGTGCTGCCCGAGGGCTCGGACTACGATGCCTTCTTTGAGGACACCATGCACGCCGGCCACTACGAGAACCGCCGCGAGAGCGTCGACATCATGATCCGCTCGAGCCGCTCGGTCATCAACGACCTGCTGGCGATGGGCGTGGACTTTGAGCGCAAGGCCGACGGCAGCCTCGACTTTACCCGCGAGGGTGCGCACAGCCGCCCCCGCATTGCCTTCCATGCCGACATTACGGGCAAGGAGATCACGACCAAGCTGCTCCAGGCCGTTCGCAAGCTTGATAACGTGCAGATTTTGGAGCACGTGGCCATGACCGACATCCTGACGGGCGAGCGTGACGGCGCCACAGTGTGCACCGGCGTCGTCGCCGTTCCCGTGGACGAGGACAACTCGGTTCGTCCCGCCGACGAGCTGGCAAATACCGCCGAGGGCGTGCATGCCGGCGAGCCGTTTAAGATCCATGCCCGCCACACGCTGTGGGCGACGGGCGGTATCGGTGGCGTATACGACCATTCGACCAACTACCCGCAGCTCACGGGCGATGCCTGCTACATTGCTCAGGAGCATGGCATTAAGATGGAGCACCTGGACTACGTGCAGATTCACCCCACGGGTCTGTTCTCGCCGCAGCCGGGCCGCACCTTCCTGATCAGCGAGAGCTGCCGCGGCGAGGGCGCGATTTTGCTCAACGCCGCCGGCGAGCGCTTTACCGACGAGCTTCAGCCGCGCGATGTGGTCGCCGCCGCCATTCGCGAGCAGATGAAGCAGGACGGCACCGAGCACGAGTGGCTGAGCTTTGCCCCCGTCGAGCGCGACGTGGTGACCGGACACTTTGCCAACATTCGCGCACGCTGCCTGGAGGACGGCCCCGACATCTTGGACGAGCCCATTCCCGTTACGCCCACGCAGCACTACTTTATGGGCGGCGTGTGGGTCGACAAGGACGGCCGCACCTCGATGCCCGAGCTCTACGCTGCGGGCGAGACGGCCTGCAATGGCGTGCACGGCAAGAACCGCCTGGCTTCCAACAGTCTGCTCGAGTCCCTAGTCTGGGGTCGTCGCGCCGCGTGGTACATGCGTACCGGCGAGTCGCTGGCCGTGGAGCAGGCGGGCGATCCCGCGCTCGATGGCCGTCATCGCGCCCTGAGCGCCGATGCCCTGGCAATCGATGATTTGGCCCGTGCCGCCGGCACGCAGGCCGTGGAGGAGTAGACCATGAATCCCATTACCATGAAGCTCGTCGTCGATGATCTGATTCTGCAGGCTCTGCGCGAGGACATTACGTTTGAGGACGTGAGCACGGCGAGCGTTTGCCCCACGGCACGTCCCGCCACGGTGGAGCTCATCGCCAAAGCCGATGGCATCATCGCAGGCTTGGATGTGTTCGCTCGCACCTTTGAGCTGCTGGATTCGCAGAGCTCGGTGCTGTTTGATGTTGCCGATGGTGACGAGGTGCACGCTGGCGACCATGTGGGCCAGGTGCGCGGCGATGCACGCGTGTTGCTTTCGGGCGAGCGTGTGGCGCTCAACTACCTGCAGCGCATGAGCGGCATCGCCACCTACACACACAACATGGCAGCGGCGCTCGAGGGTACCAAGACCGTGCTTGTCGACACGCGCAAGACTACGCCGGGCATGCGTGTCTTCGAGAAGGCCGCGGTCGAGATTGGCGGCGGCAGCAACCACCGTTACAACCTGTCGACGGCCGTCATGCTCAAGGACAACCACATCGACGCCGCCGGTGGCGTGACGCGTGCGATCGAGATGGCGCGCGCCCATGCGTCGTTTACCACGACGGTCGAGATCGAGTGCGAGAACCTGGACATGGTGCGCGAGGCCGTGGAGGCCGGCGCCGACATCATCATGTTCGACAACATGACCCACGACGATATGGCTGCCGCGATTGAGCTTATCGCCGGCCGCGCCAAGACCGAGTGCTCGGGCAACGTGGACGCCAGCAATATCCGCACGCTCGCCGACCTGGGCGTTGACTTTATTAGCTCGGGGGCGCTGACTCACTCTGCGCCGATTCTCGACCTCTCGCTCAAGCACCTGCGTCTGTTGGACGGTAAATAATGGACGCCCGCGAGCGTCGCCGTGCCATCATGGCCGTGCTCGAGGAAGCCAAGGAGCCCGTTTCGGGCAGCGCACTTGCCCGCGAGGTGGGTGTGAGCCGCCAGATTGTCGTGCAAGACATCGCCCTGCTGCGCGCCGACGGGCACGATATCGTGGCGACCAACCGTGGTTATGTGCTGCAGGAGGCCCCCAGCAGCCCCGCTGTGCCCACGCGCTTGGTCAAGGTTCGCCACAGCGTGGAGCAGGCAGGCGATGAGCTCACGAGTGTCGTCGACGCCGGCGGCGCCGTGCTCAACGTGATCGTCAATCACCGCGTGTACGGTAAGATCACGGCCGACCTGGACATCCGCAATCGTCGCGATGTTGAGCGCTACCTGCACGATATCGAGAGCGGTAAGAGCTTTCCGCTGCTAACGGTGACGAGCGGCTATCATTTCCATCGCATCGCCGCGGAAGACGAGCAGACTCTCGACGAGATCGAGGCCATACTCAAGGAGAAAGGCTACCTTGCCGATTTAATGCCTTACGAGGACGATCTATCGTAGCCGACGCTGCAAACGTCTCTAAGCGGCAATCTGACGTTCAATCGTCGGTCGCGTACCACAAAGTACGCTTCCCTCCTCTTTCACGTCACCTTGCTCGCTTAGGGACGTTTTCGCTGACGTGAGCTCAACCTGCGACGGTGCCAAATTAGTTATCACACAAAAAAAGAGGCCTCCGCGGCGATGCGGAGGCCTCTTTTTTGTGCACGGTGTACTTTTGAGTGTGCAGGTGGGGGAGTGGTTACTCCTCGACGATCTCGGTGATCGCGCCAGCGGGGCAAGCGTCCTGGCAAGCGCCACAGGCGACGCAGGAGTCCTCGTCAGCGACGGTAGCGACGTCCTGGAGCTCCAGAACGCCAGCGGGGCAGGAGTCGACGCAAACGCCACAAGCGATGCACTCGTCGGCATCAATTACGGGATGAGCCATGGTAGTTTCCTCTCTGTTGACCGACGCTACAGGCGATGCGCGCCGGTTTGATTCGGGCAAAAACATACCACGGGAGCGACCGTTTGCAATACCCTCTGACCGGCATCTTCATACCGTTCGCCGAGTATGCCAAGGTTTACTAAAAAACGCGCAGGTGGGGCCGTTGAGCTGCGCAAATGTTAGCTAAAGGTGACTTGAAATATTGAGCTATTGCGCGCGCCTGCGGAAAGGGCATCCCGTTATTTAGCCGAAAACCGGGTCGCAGTTTCCGGTTGGGCCTTCAGATGGAAACTGCGACCTGGAATCCACGCTCAAACCGGGACGAGCTTTCCGCAAGACGGCCCCCAGGCACCCCCGGACGCAAACCTCAGCCATCTCTACATAGATCTCGATAGATTTGCCGAGAACTCAATCAGCGCATCTACCTGCGTATTTGAGAACCTAAACTCTCAGCAACAAGAAATCTTATATGAATTGACTTAGATTTTGTATATTCCGGCCCATAAGGGGATACACTACATCCTGAAAGACAAGCCGAAGCACCGCGCGACAGACCGTCGAGGCGGCGCGAACGCAAAAGAGAGAGGGAATTTCTAATGAGTAAGATTCTTGGTATCGACCTTGGTACTACTAACTCCGCAATGGCCGTTCTCGAGGGCGGTTCTCCGACCATCATCGTGAACGCCGAGGGCGACCGCACCACCCCGTCCGTCGTTGGCTTCCGCGCCGACGGCGACCGCGTCGTGGGCAAGGCCGCTAAGAACCAGGCGGTCACCAACCCCAAGAACACCGTGTTCTCCATCAAGCGCTTCATGGGCCGCAAGTACTCCGAGTGCACCTCCGAGCTCAAGACCGTGCCGTATGAGGTCAAGGAGGGCCAGGGCGGCCGTGCCGTCGTCAACATCGAGGGCAAGGATTACACCGCCGAGCAGGTGAGCGCCATGGTGCTCGCCAAGATGAAGGCCGACGCTGAGAAGTATCTGGGCGAGACCGTCACCGACGCCGTCATCACCGTCCCGGCCTACTTCAACGACGCCCAGCGTCAGGCCACCAAGGACGCCGGTAAGATCGCCGGCCTCAACGTCAAGCGTATCGTCAACGAGCCGACCGCTGCTGCTCTGGCCTATGGCCTGGACAAGCAGGGTTCCGACCAGCGCATCCTGGTCTTCGACCTGGGCGGCGGCACCTTCGACGTCTCCATCCTCGACCTCGCCGACGGCGTGTTTGAGGTTCTGTCCACCTCCGGCGACAACCACCTGGGCGGCGACGACTGGGACCAGCGCGTCATCGACTGGATGGCCGACAAGTTCCAGCAGGAGAACGGCGTCGACCTGCGTCAGGACCCCATGGCCCTGCAGCGTCTGAAGGAGGCCGCCGAGAACGCCAAGAAGGAGCTCTCCGCTGCCCAGCAGTCCACCATCAACCTGCCGTTCATCACCATGAACCAGTCCGGCCCGCTGCACCTCAACTACACGCTGACCCGTGCCGAGTTCGAGAAGATCACCCGCGACCTGCTCGAGCGCTGCAAGCAGCCTGTCACCAACGCCCTGCGCGACGCTAAGCTCAAGCTCTCCGATCTGACCGAGGTCATCCTCGTCGGCGGCTCCACCCGTATGCCCGCCGTCCAGGAGCTCGTCAAGACCATGACCGGCAAGCAGCCCAACATGTCCGTGAACCCCGATGAGGTCGTTGCCGACGGCGCTGCCGTCCAGGGCGGCGTGCTCACCGGCGACGTCGAGGGCATCCTGCTGCTCGACGTTACCCCGCTGTCGCTGGGCGTCGAGACCATGGGCGGCATCATGACCAAGATGATCGACCGCAACACCACGATCCCGACCTCCAAGACCGAGGTCTACTCCACCGCTGCCGACAACCAGACCAGCGTCGAGATCAACGTGCTCCAGGGCGAGCGCGAGCTTGCCCGCGACAACAAGTCGCTCGGTAAGTTCCAGCTGACCGGTATCCCGGCTGCCCGCCGCGGCGTGCCGCAGATCGAGGTCACCTTCGACATCGACGCCAACGGCATCGTCAAGGTCTCCGCTAAGGACAAGGGCACCGGCAAGGAGCAGCAGATCACCATCTCCGGCTCCACCGCGCTTTCCGACGACGAAGTCGATCGTATGGTCAAGGACGCCGAGGCTCATGCCGAGGAGGACAAGAAGCAGAAGGAAGAGGTCGAGGTCCGCAACCAGACCGACAGCCTGTGCTACTCCACCGAGCAGACCCTCAACGAGCTGGGCGACAAGGTTTCCGCCGACGTGAAGTCCAAGGCCGAGGCCGCTATCGCCGACGCCAAGAAGGCGCTCGAGGGCTCTGACGTCGAGGCCATCAAGGCCGCTGGCGAGTCCCTGCAGTCCGTCGCCTACGAGCTGGCTCAGGTTGTCTACGCCGACGCTCAGCAGCAGACCGACGGTGCCGCCGGCGCTCAGTCTGCCGACGATGACGTCGTCGACGCCGACTACGAGGTTGTGGACGACGAGGACAAGTAATCATGTCCGCCCGTAAAGCTCGCACGGAGGCGGCTGCCGCTGGCGTCGCCCCCGTTGACTCTGAGGAGAAGGACGTGAAGATTCCCGTAGAGGCCGTTGACGATACCGAGGCCAATGAGGCCGCGGCCGCCGAGGCTGCCGAGAACCAGGTAGAGGATTCAAACAAGGAGGCGACGATGACCGAGGACGAGATGGTGGAAGCCGCTATCCGCGCCGGTGAGGAAGCCGCCGACAACGACTTTAAGCTCAAGTTCGAGCAGGCTCAGAAGGAGCTTGCCGATGTGCGCAATGAGCTCGATGCCGCTGCAGAGGCTCAGAAGGCCGCCGAGGACAAGGCGAAGGACGCCACCGAGCGCACCGCCCGTCTGCAGGCCGACTGGGAGAACTTCCGTCGCCGCACCGCCAACGAGCGCATCGCCGAGCGCGAGCGCGCGACCGAGAAGCTCGTCACCGCGCTGCTGCCGGTGGTCGACGATATCGAGCGCGCGATCGACCACGCCCGCAGCCAGGAGCTTTCCGACGACTTTAAGCAGTTCGTCGATGGCGTTGACGCGGTGCATGCCAAGTTGCTCGATGTGTTCGCGCATGAGGGCGTTGAGCCCATCGACCCCAAGGGCGAGGCGTTCGATCCGCTCGAGCACCAGGCCGTGGGCCGCGTCGAGGACGCATCGCAGTACGACGAGACCGTCAACGACGTGTACCAGAAGGGCTACCGCATGGCGGACCGCATCCTGCGCTCCGCGATGGTGACGGTGACGTACGGTGGCGAGAAGCGCCCCGCGCCGGAGCCCGAAGCGGCGCCCGAGGATGCTGCGGCCGATACGGCCGAGAGCACCGAGGAGTAATTGAGAAGGGCCCCGGGGCAACACCCGGGGCCCTTTCTGGCCTAGTGCCATATGAAAGCATGACCCGTCGTCTGCATGGGCGGCGGACGTAACAGGAGAGGAGCTACGATGGCTGCAGGCAAAACCTTCTATGACATCCTGGGCGTATCCAAGAGCGCCTCCGACAAAGAGATCAAGAGCGCGTTTCGCAAGCTCGCGCAAAAATATCACCCCGATGCCGGCGGCGACGAGGCCAAGTTTAAGGAGATTAGTGAGGCCTACGAGACGCTTTCGGACGAGAAGAAGCGCAAAGAGTACGACCAGATGCTCATGTTTGGCGGCATGCCGGGCGCAGGCGGCGCGTATGGCGGCGGCTACGGTGCCGGCGCGGGCGCCAGCGGCTGGGGCGACATCTTCGACAGCATCTTTAGCGGCAACGGCGCCTGGGGCAGCGATTGGGGCTCGGGCTTTGCCGGGGCTGCGGGCGCTGCCGGTGCCGGCGCGGGTCGCAGCCGCGCTCGCAAGGGCGGCGACCTGTCGCTGACCGTTGATGTGACGGCCGAGGACGCGTTTCGCGGTGTGACGCACAAGGTCACCTACCGTATTCCCTCGACGGGCGAGCAGCAGACCATTACGGTCTCGGTGCCTGCAGGCGCGGTCGACGGCGGCAAGCTGCGTTATAAACGTCGCGGCGAGTATGGCGTTGCCGGCGGCGAGCGCGGCGACCTGGTCGTGACCACGCACGTGGAGGAGCATCCGCTGTTTAAGCGCAAAGGTGCCGACGTGACCATGGAGGTACCGGTCTCGGTCTACGAGGCGGCGCTCGGCTGCACGGTGGACGTGCCCACGCCCGGCGGTGCGACGGTCCGTTTGAAGGTGCCCGCGGGTACCCAGACGGGCAAGAAGTTCCGCTTTAAGGAGATGGGCGCGCCCGACGTTAAGCACCGTGGCCGCACAGGCGCGCTGCTCGTCGAGATTAAGGTGCAGGTTCCCACGAACCTGTCCGATGACGAGCGCGATGCCATGACCAAGCTGCGCGAGGCCGACACGCGCGACTACCGCGAGAAGGTCAACCGTTACAAGGCGACGTACTAGGGCGGTCGTGGCGCACGCCCGCGCCCGCGGGCTTATGATGGACGATAACGAGATGGAAAGGGGTCAGGTAGCATGGCCGAGGACAATAGGAACAAACCGCTGTACATGATCAGCGTGGCGGCCGAGCTGACCGGCATGCATCCGCAGACCCTGCGCGTCTACGAGTCCAAGGGCCTGGTGAACCCCCAGCGCTCGGGCGGTAACACGCGCCTGTATTCGCGTGCCGATATCGAGCGCCTGGAGCTCATCAACCAGCTGACCGACGAGGGTATCAACCTTGCCGGCGTGGTGCGCATCCTCGATATGAAGGAGCGTGCCGAGGAGCGCGAGCGCGAGAACGAGAAGCTCCGCGCCCGCGTGCGCCAGCTCGAGGACGAGCTGCACGAGTACAAGATGCAGAAGAAGATCACTGCCCTGGCCCCGCGCGATGGCTCGGTTAACCCCGAACAGGTCATGCGCAAGCTGCTGGGTGCCGGCGGGGATTTGTAGTTACGCGGTTCTACGAACCGCGTAACGGGCCGACGCTGCGCGCCGCCCAGAGCGACAATTTGTCATTCAAAAGGCAAGGCATGACCAGAAGGTCTATGCCTTGCCTTTTCCATGCCACCTTGCTCACTCTGGCGAGTTTTCGCTCATATGACCCAATCCGCTGTCAAGAGCCACAATGGCCCCGCCGACCGCTTGCAATCGGTCGGCGGGGCCTGCCGTTGAACCCGTCCCGGTCCGC
>JAHAAK010000071.1 GCA_018376905.1 Collinsella sp.
CAGGAAGCCAAGGAAGTAGAAGGGCACGAGCTGCTTGGTGAGCACCAGGCGGCCGAGCATGGCGAAGCCCATGGCAGGCAGGATGTTGGCGGCAACGCCGCAACCGTCAATCACAAAGGGCGGGATGAAGTCGAGCAGGCCCTGGATGGCGCCGGAACCCAGATAGAAGGCGCCGCCACACAGCAGGAAGTACTCGAGGCAGCCCCAAAGTCCAAGTCCCCAATGAACGGCGTAGATGCCTTTGAGGTTTCCCTTGAGGGCGAACTTGTCTGCCATGTCGACAAACACGGCGAACAGAGCGTTGGTAATGTTGCCGATCGTCAGCGAAAGGACGGCGATGGGCATGGCGAGTGCGATGGCCGTCTCGGTACCCTGACCGAGCTGAATGGCAAACGCGCAGGCGAGCACGCCGCCGACGGTTTCGTTAGGCGGCACGTAGGCGCCGATGGAGATCGAGCCCATGAACAGCAGCTCAAGGCTTGCACCTACGGCAAGGCCAGTCTGCAGGTCCCCCAGCACCAGGCCCACGAGCGGGCACAGGACGATGGGGCGGAACGCGTAGAGGGTGCCGAGCTGGTAGTCGAGGCATCCAAACGCTCCGACTAAGCCGACGAGGATTGCTTGGACAAGCATAATTCCTCCCAATAAGGAATATCGAACCGTCGTCACACCCGTCGCGCGCGTTGTTGATATCAATTCCGGGAGTTCGATCACACGGCTCGAAGCGTACCTGGTGTGCTGCGAACACCCATGCCAGGCACAAATGATTTGATACCAATTATAGATATGCAGGTTCTTACTATTTAATACCACTCGCTCAGCGGGGTGTTTTTTACCGTAAACGGCAGACGTATCCCATCAGGCGCGCTCTTTGTTTCGATGGCGGACAAGCGCCACCAGAAAGCCATCGCCAAAGGCATCGTATGCCAAGTTGCCTACAATCACCAAAACGATTATCGCCGCGCCCAAAAACTCGTTCCAGCGAAAGACCTCGCCAAAGAGGAGCGCCGACCAGCAGGGAGCGAGCACGACCTCGCTCATGCAAACCAAGTTGGCCGCAAACGCGTTAGTGCGCGCAATCCCCTTGGCATACAGCACACTCGCAAGGCCGCTGCAAAAAAGGCCATGCACCAGCATAAGCCCCCACTCAAAGGGTTTTACGGAGCCTAGGTCGCCGGCAAAATAGACGATCGGCAGTATCGAGATGCCGCAGGAGATGAGCGAGGACACCATGGGCGACGCATCGGGGCGAGAGTTCAAAAAGAAACACAGCCCAAAGGTGGCGCCCGAAATGACGGCAAGCAGGTTGCCGAGCATGCCCTCGGCACTCAAATCACCTAAAAAGAAAAGTCCCATACCCGTAAAAGCAACCACCACGGAGGCAATCTTTGCAGGCGAGGGCAACGTACGAGTTGCGAGCGATTGATACACGATAACGAAAATCATCGAGGTGTACTGCAGAACGATCGCGTTGCCGACCGTCGTGAGCTGGTTGGCAAAGTTAAACGTGGTGCCCGTCACGAAGTTGCAGACGGCCACAAGGACAATAAGACGGCTGACGCGGAGGACGGGCCTGCCGACGAGCAGGATAAAGAGCGCCATAAATATTGCCGTGACGGCACCGATCAAAAGAGCTGACTGCGAATTGGCGCGAACGAGGATGCCGATAAAACTCCACAAGAGCGCCGTGCCAAATAGATACATCGCCCCGCTCACGCCATTATCGGGTGGATTGTCAGATCGAATCACGAAGCACCTCCAGCTAGCTTTCGGTAATAAAAAACGGCGACCGCAACGGGTCGCCGTTTCCCTTGGGGGCAGAATAAAACGCAGGAACCTACGCCAGCACGCCGAAGAACGCGCCGATGATGCCCACGACCATGGTGGCCACGATCAGCACCATGGGGTTGATCTTCTTGGACAGCAGCCAGTAGTAC
>JAHAAK010000038.1 GCA_018376905.1 Collinsella sp.
GGTCGAGGCGGCATAGGATATCAACCGTATTCCAGATTCCAGTACGCCGGGCCGACTCACTTCGGATCGGGCGCTACACCAACTTTCTCGACACTACCATCAAAGACTTGATAAACCGATGAATGAGCAAAGCAACGTTGGGCTGAGAAAGTGTTGGGCAATGACGCTTGGATCGGGTGCTGCGTACAAATAATGTCCGGCGTCACTGTTGGCTCGCACGCCATTGTGGGTGAAGTGGTCGCGCGTAATTTCCCGGAGCGACCGGTTGTTGGCGGCGTGCCGGCGCGTGTAATCAACAAGAGGAACAGATATACCAGGCCATTGAGGCCGCTAAAGTTTGGAATATGGAAAGTGTCTAAATCAAATACGGGCATGCGCAGTGCTGCCCTTATGCAGTTTGGGTCTAAGTATGTCAGCATGGGTGCTCAACTCGTGATAACGGCTGTGCTGGCAAGACTTATCTCGCCGGGTGACTTTGGGCTTATGGCTATTGTCACCGTGTTCACTGGGCTATTCAGCTTGCTTTCTGATATGGGCGTGGGCACTGCTATCGTGCAGTATCGCGACCTTACGGAACGTGATTATGGCGGTCTATTTGCATTTTCGGCACTTTTGGCTGCAGGGCTTTCTCTGGCCTTTTGTGCCGCATCGCCATTCATCGCCGCAGTCTACGGGGACGCCCGGCTTGTGCCCTTGTGCCTTGCCTCGGCCCCCGCGCTGCTGTTCTCCACGCTCAATATGGTGCCAAATGGCCTTATGCTCAAGGAGTTGCGCTTCGCCGCCATTGGCGTACGTCTTGTGGCGGCTACAGTAGTCTCTGGAGGGGTCGCAATCGCGGCCTCCGCCTTGGGTGCGGGCTGCTATGCGCTCGTCCTTCAGACTGTGCTATCTGCAGCGGTGGTGTTCTTCTGGAACATCGTAGCGCGACCAATCAGGCAGATAAACGCTCATTTCATTTGCACGCTTAAGAAGATATTCTCCTATTCTGCTTACCAGTTTGGGTTCAGCTTGGTCAATTACTTCTCCCGCAACCTCGATAACATGCTCGTTGGCGGTATGCAGGGAACTGCGGCCTTGGGCTTTTACGATAAGGCTTATAAATTGACAACCTATCCCATGACAGCGTTCTCCAGTGTCATAGGCTCGGTCATCCAGCCGTTCATGGCAGAGCATCAAGACGATGTCGACCGCATCTACGAGTGCTGGATGCGTATCGAAAAGCTGCTCTCGCTAGTGGGTGTTGCTGTGGCGGTGGTATTCAGCTGTGCTTCGGCGGAAATCATTGCTGTCTTCTACGGGCCAGGATGGGAGCAAGCCGCGCCGGTGTTCGCCGTGCTTGCTTTGTCGGTCTACTTCCAGATGATGGGCAACCCTTCGGGTGCGTTTTTCCAGAGCATAGGACGCACCGATTACATGTTTAAGGTTGGTCTTGTGAACACCGCGATCACCATTTCCGGGCTGCTGGCGGGCCTGGCTGGCGGTTCCATCCTCACAGTGGCTTACGGTATCTTCGTAGCATACTGCCTTCATATGGTTCCTCTAGCGTATTTCCTAGTGAAACGTGGTTTCGGCAGACCTTACTATTGCCTGCTAAATTTCTTGCCTGAGATTGCTGTTGGCATCGTGGGCATTGCTGCTGTTGCGGGAGTTGGCGCCTTTATACCCATGGAAGATGTTTTCCTCTCTCTCATCGTAAAGTTGCTTGTGAGCAGCATTGCGCTAATCACTGGATATGCGCTCACTGGCCAGCTGAAATACCTCACGGCTCTAATTAAGAGATAGCTCATTCTGATCGTTCCATCACGTATGGCACCTTGAAAACCCCAGATAGAAAGAAGATTCCCATGAAAATCGCTGTCGCCGGTACCGGCTATGTCGGCCTGTCCCTCGCCGTACTTCTTTCGCAGTACAACGAGGTGCACGCGCTGGACATCGTGCCCGAGAAGGTCGAGAAGATCAACAACTACCAGTCGCCCATCCAGGACGACGAGATCGAGCGCTTCCTGGCAGAGGCCAAGGCGGGGGAGCGCGTGCTCGACCTGCTCGCCACCGTGGACGTGGCCGAGGCCTACGCGGGCGCCGACTACGCCGTCATCGCCACGCCCACCAACTATGACAGTGACAGGAACTTCTTCGACACGAGCTCCGTCGAGGCCGCCATCGCCGCGGTGCGATCGGTTAACCCGGACGCCTGGATCGTCATCAAGTCGACCATCCCCGTCGGCTACACCGCGGGCCTGCGCGAGAGGCTGGGCGACAGCAAGATCTTCTTCAGCCCCGAGTTCCTGCGCGAGAGCAAGGCCCTCTACGACAACCTGCACCCCAGCCGCATCGTGGTCGGTGCGCCCAAGGAGGACGCCGAGGCCGTCGCGGCGGCCGAGAAGTTCGCCGGCCTGCTCGCGCAGGGTGCCGACCCCGCCGAGCTGGAGCGCGTGAACGCCGACGGATCCAAGGGCATCCCGGAGCTCGTGCTGGGCACCACCGAGGCCGAGGCCGTCAAGCTGTTCGCCAACACCTACCTGGCGCTGCGCGTGGCATACTTCAACGAGCTCGACACCTACTGCGAGGTGCGAGGCCTCAACACCCGCGACGTCATCGACGGCGTGTGCCTGGAGCCGCGCATCGGGTCGCATTACAACAACCCCAGCTTCGGCTATGGCGGCTACTGCCTGCCCAAGGACACCAAGCAGCTGCTCGCGAACTACAAGGACGTGCCGCAGAACCTGATCGAGGCCATCGTGGAGGCCAACCGCACCCGCAAGGACTTCGTCGCCGACGAGGTGCTGCAGATGGTGTGGGACCGCGTCTACGCCGGCAAGGAGAAGCCGGTCGTGGGCGTGTACCGCCTGACGATGAAGTCGAACTCCGACAACTTCCGCGCGAGCTCCATCCAGGGCGTCATGAAGCGCGTGAAGGCCAAGGGCGTGCCCGTGGTGGTCTACGAGCCCACGCTGGACGCGCCGGAGTTCTTCGGCTCCGAGGTGACCCACGACCTGGAGGCCTTCAAGGCCGCCTGCGACGTGATCGTCGCCAACCGCTGGAGCGACGAGCTCGCGGACGTGGCAGATAAGGTGTACACGAGGGATCTGTTTAAGCGGGACTAGGGGGAGCGGCTTGTGCCGGGCGAGCTTTGTCTGCTGCGAGATCATCCCACATGAGGACGGGGTGTATCGGCTAACGCTAATACACCCCGTCTTTTTTAACTCATAAAAATGCAATAACGGATTCCGCGGACGCAGGCTAGGCTTATAGGACAAAATGTGTGTCCATGTTGGGGGCATCGGCGCAGGTCGATGCCCCTTTTTCAGCCGTTTAAATTCCGTGCCCGCTTTTAACCGCTCGGACAGAATGTGTGTCCGGTTGCCTATCGTTCCCGCAGGTAGATAACCTTTTCCGGAACCGTTAAATACCCTTTCGGAAGAGGTGCCCATGAAGGCCGTTTATTGCCCCTACTGTGGCGGTCGGACCAAGCGCAACGGCAGGACCTCATCGGGGTCCCAGCGGTGGAGGTGCACGGCCTGCGGCGCGTCGACGACGGTGAGGTACGACGACACGGCGGCAAGGCTGGACGAGTTCCTCGGGTGGCTCCTCTCCAAGGACTCCCAGGCGGCGATGCCGGGCGGCGGACGGTCCTTCAGGCGCAGGACGGCCGAGTTCTGGGAGGTCTGGCCCATGATCGAGGGAGGGGTGAACTCGCAGCTGAGGGCCGTCCTGCGCAACCATCGGGGGCTGACGTCGGTCAAGCGCGTAAGGGCGGTGTTCTGGTGGTGCCATGCTCATTCGGGGGATGCGAGGACGGCGCGCGAGAAGCTCGCCACGATGCCGACCGACGCGTACATCGACATACTGTTCAGCGTCTACTCCGCCTCGCCGTCGCGCGAGGACGGAGGGCCGGAGTGGGGCGACAGGGCCGTGTGGGAGGACCTCCACCACAGGGGCCCGTATCCGTTCTGGCTGGATTAATGGATGGAAACGGATGTTCTATCGGGACACACACATTGTTCTATAAGCCTTCATTTTATATTAGATTTAAATCCTGGGCTAAGTCTATGAGGTTCCTGAAGCAACAAAACAATCCATTGATTAAAATAAACTAGGGCAGGTGATCATCGGATGCTATTTACAGGGGTTATTGAAAAGGAGCTATCCGATCGAATTCGCCTAACGTATTTTAACGTCATCGAAAATGACGACTTCGATGAATGTCTAAATCAATGCCTGCCCTCTATTTGGTTTGGCCCTAAAGACCCACGTTCTCTAGAAGTAACAAAGACGAAAATCTCGAAATACTTTGAATCAAAACTTAAAAGTCGCCGCTTAGTTTGCGGTTCTTGTGCTGAGATTTTCTTGCATGCCTATTTAGGATACAACGGCTATCAGCAGGTTTGTCTTGGATCAAATCTAGAAGAGGGTTCGATCAAAAAAGGATTTGACGGTTTCTATTTAAAAGATGATGAATACTGGTTGATGGAGAGCAAATCGTCAATTTTTGGAAATACGACTCACTTTAGCAAAGCTAAAGAAGCTTATAAGGATCTCTGTGACAAAATTAACGATTTTAAGGGAAATGACCCTTGGGATAATGCTCTAAATCACGCTATAGTAGCTGGTGCTGAAGGGTCCATTCTTAAACAGATCAGAATGCTTTCGGACGATTTTACTCTCGGTCGTGCCCATAGTGCCGACGAATTTAACATGATCCCTTGTGGTACTGTTTTTATTGACAGTGTTCTGACTATTGAAGAAGTTGAAAAACTATCGATTGACGTTTCACAGTTTTTCGAAAAACAGAGCTACTCAGCCATACACATAGTTTGCGTCTCACATTTGGCATTAGTTGGTTTTCTTCGATATTTGAACTTGGAGTACACAGATGAGCGATGCTAGCTCCATTACAAAATTAAAGAACAACAGTGCTTTTAAGTTGGTAGTCAATAAACTACTTTTAGATAAGGAGCTCACGAAAAGAGAGTCAACGTTTCTTCTTTCTGCCGCAATTGCTTTGTTAAGGTACGGGCTAAAAGATAAGAACCGAACAAGAAGTCTCGAGTTTGCATACTGGATAATTCTAAATTACTCGCTGAGTACGGGTGATTATAGGCCCCTGTACGATCTCTCATTTGAATTGGGCCTCTACCCATTGGCCAAATCAATTGTTGATCTTGATGAAAGGCGCTTTGATACTCTGAAGGATTACATTGCTCTAGCTGAAATCAAAGAGAACTTTACCAAAGGCGTGACGCTTACTCTCGAGCAGAAGTTGTCCGACAGGTCTTTCTTTTCCTACTCGGGAGAAGGGTTCGCCTATATTGCTCCGACCTCGTTTGGTAAGACTGAGCGCTTGGTTAAAGCTGTACTGGACGATAAAAGCGGATCCCGGCCTTGTGTAATTGTGCCGACAAAATCACTTCTCGCACAAACACGCGATGATGTATTTAAGCATCACCCTAGAGCAAAAGTTATTACTCATGACGAAATGTACCAGAGCGAACAGGCGTTCATCGCAATCCTTACTCAAGAGAGGGCGATACGTTTATTAGAAGCGAATCAGACATTATCCTTTTCGAGCGTGTTTATAGACGAGGCACACAACGCTTTTGATGTCGATGATCGCGCTTTATTAATTTCACGCCTCATCCGTGAGTCTAAACTCCGCAACCCCTCGACAAAGTTCTACTACTTTAGTCCAGTTATCAACGACATTAACCTTCTGTCCGCTATCTCTGGCTTCGAGGTTGAGGGATGCAAAATCAGCAAAAGCATGAAAGAGCCTCGTTATTATCTACTTGACAACGGGGGAGCTTTGCATGAATACAACAGGTTCTTTAATAGCTTTTGCGAGGTTTCTTCCTTCAATGGCACTTGGGATTGCCTGAAGAATAGGGCGACTGCTAAAAATCTAGTATTCTTGTCTTCCCCCAGAAAGGTCCGCGAAGCGGCCTTGGATTTAGCAAACAGTTTGCCTGATGACCCAGTCGCACCCGAACTCGCTAGGGTCATTTATGCACTGACCGAGCACGTGAGCCCTTTATATGACGAAATACTGTGTCTGCGACACGGTGTTGTATACCTGCATGGGCAGATGCCGGATGGAATTAAAAACTATCTACTTGACCGTGCTGCGAAGCTGGATTCGATTCGATATATAATTGCAAATGAAGTCATCATGGAGGGTATTAATCTTCCATTTGATTCTGTTTTTATTCTCGAGCTGCGCACAAAAAGGCGCTCAGCACTAATTAACTTAATCGGTCGTGCGTCTCGGTTAAATTACGTTTTTTGCGATAGGCCTCATCTCAAAAGACTAAGCCCACAAGTAATCTTTGCGGAATCAAAATGGACGAGGTCGAGACCGACCATGACAAACGCTATCGCGGAATTGCATGGCGTTGGTTTTAAGGATCGTGGGGACAATCTACGAATTAGAAAATCCAAAGGTGAGTCACTCAGCGATAAAGAAAGCAAGCGTCTTGATTTCGAAGACAGTTTGATTCAAAGCTACAATCGGCCGAACGATGATCTCGAAATATTGTTAGATCGTTCTGGACTTCGTTCTATGTATGAAAACTGGGAGGATGCAAAAGTTGAGATAGTTAAGAGATTAAACACGCTCGAAACAGCCCCTGGGAATAGCGTGCTCGAACTAATATGTAGTTATTTTATTGATAATGGTTTTGTTTTCTCTGATTCATATCTAAGAGTCAGAAATTTACGCAAACAATTGCCTTTTTATCAAAGCTATCTTGAGAACAAGTCAACGAAATCGCTTAGTCAGCGTCTTGCTGCCGATATTCCATTTTGGAAAAAGAAGGCTGAGACCACGCACGATTATCTTTATGTTGGGCACAGCTTTGGTGAGATCAATTTTCAAGGTCTTGTCGATGGCAAATGTAGCTATGTTGATATTAGTCAAAAAAATGATGCCGAGTTACCAGCACTTTTCTTGGCAAAATATAAGACAGAGGACGATTATCTTGGGTTCACTTTGTCTAAATTCGTTCGTGTTCTATATAAGACGGGTCATATCGATCCAGAGCAGTACTACATGTTCTTATACGGGACGTCCGACAAGGAAAGCGTTGAGCTAATTCAAGCTGGAGTCCCTTTGTCCTTAATCAACATACTGAAAGAGAATAATTTGCTTAATGAAATTTGTTTTGACCAATACGGAAATATCAGTATTGGTGTTGGGCTTAGGCGTTTTTCGAACAAAGTGGACGACTACACAAGATTTGAAATTGACCAATTCAATATTGAGTAACTGTCGATTAATTTGAAGGCCAACACCTACCTTGTCCTCTATGTGATCCACTTCAACAGGCTTGACACCTGCTGCGAGGTTCGCGGTCAAAACACCCGCGTCGTCATCGACGGCTTGTTCCTGGAGCCGAGCATCGGATCGCACTACAACAACTCCAGCTTCGGCTACGGCTGCTACTGCCTGCCCAAGGACACCAAGCAGTTGCTGGCCAACTACAAGGACGTGCCGCAGAACCTGATCGAGGCCATCGTCGAGGATAACCGCACCCGCAAGGACTTCGTCGCCGACGAAGTGCTGCAGATGGTCTGGGACCGCGTGTACGGGGGCAAGCCGAAGCCGGTCGTGGGCGTCTACCGCCTGACGATGAAGTCCAACCCGACAACTTCCGCGCGAGCTCCATCCAGGGCGTCGTGAAGCGCGTGAAGGCCAAGGGCGTGCCCGTGGAGGTCTACGAGTCTACGCTGGACGCGCCCGAGTTCTTCGGCTCAGAGGTGACCCACGACCTGGAGGTCTTCAAGGCCGGCTGCGACGTGATTGTGGCCAACCACTGGAGCGACGAGCTCGCGGACGTGGCGGACAAAGTGTATACGGGGGACCTGTGTGAAAAGGGACTAGGAGATCTGGGCTTCGATTGTGAGCTCGCATCGATGACTACTCATTAGTTGCATGGAATGTAAAATCAAATAGCTTCGGAGTTTGTTGCTAGCTGTTGATTTGATTGGAAACTGAAGTTGCTAGATGATTCTGTTCTTGTCTCGATTTTTAATTCGTTCGCTTCTATCCTACCTTCCTTGCTAGGTACCTTGATTGGCGGCGGCGTCACGCTAATTGCCACCCGCATGACAATCAGTCATCAAAATGAGCTAGAAGAGAAGAAAAGAAGAATAGCGCTTGAGAACGATTGGCGCCTATATCAAAGAGAAAATCTGATACGACTTCAAGAGGCGGTTCAGCACAGCATACGGGCCACCTGGAAAAGTTATTCTCAAGTGCTCAAGCATGCCGATGCCGGAACAAAGTGGAGTGAGTGGATTGTTGACTCCGATGTCGATGAGAATCAACGGCAATATTTAGAGGATATCCTTCTGCTAAGCGCGCGTTTACCCGAAACTGAGCTGAATGACGCTATGGCCCTGTACCGCGAGAAAACGCGGTGTGTGACAGTCGAATCGCATAGCGAGTCGCAGCTGAAAGCTGCAATGAACGATCTGTTAGAGCAATACGAGGTTTGTATGGCGCTTTTAAGCGAAAGACTTCGGCGATGCATAGGCGGTAATGAGTAGATATTTGTTTACATTTTAAGTTTTAGGGCGTATGTGGTTTGACTATGAGAATCGAAAAGGTTCATATAAAAGGATTCCGGAACTTTGACGACATTGTTGTCGAGCTTGGGAAGAAGACCCTTATATTTGGGCCTAACGATTCAGGAAAGACCAACTTCCTTTATGCTCTGAGGATTCTCTTAGATCCCAGCCTTTCCGCTAGGGATTTCGAGCTTACTGCATCTGATTTCAACTGCACAAGCAATCCCCATTGTGTGGAGATAACTGCGACATTATGCGATATCCGCGAGGATTGTCTGATTAGTGCGTTTGGCGGTAGGCTAGTCAACGGCAGAACCGTTATTGGCTATACCTGTAGCCGAGATGGGGACTATTCATTCTTGGCCGGAAATGAAGTATCCGAGATCGAATCAGTGCAGTCTCGCTTCTATATCAAGCATCTAGCGCTCGAATATGTCGATAGCACCCGTGACGCTACCCGTTTCCTTAAACGCAGTCAGGCAACGCTACTCGAAGCCGCGCGAAACAATCGAAACGAGGAAGATGCTCATGGCGACGACGTTTCAATCAAAGGAATCCAATACAGCCTCGAATCGTTGAATGACGGGATCAGTGGGTTGCATTACATAGCTAATGCCCTTAAGTCAGTTAACGACGAGATGACTAGGATGTCGGCGTTGAACGAGGGGCGCGAGGCCCGTCTTGTGGCTGGAAACACGGACGCCGGCAAACTGCTTGATAACCTTCAACTCGCCTATCTGTCCGACGATGCGCCCTTGACTTTCGGCGGCGAGGGTCGAAGCAACCAGCTGTTTTTCTCCACTTGGCTTTCTCAGAGAAGCCTGAAAAGTCCCGTTGAGAAAGTGACTATTGTCGCTATAGAGGAGCCTGAGGCGCACCTTCATCCGCAGCAGCAGCGGGCATTGGCAAAGTATCTTTCTGGTTGCATTGACGGGCAGGTTCTCATTACTACTCATTCGCCTCAGATTGTCGAGAAATTTGTGTCCGATGCACTTGTGATGATGGGTAGCGAGGGTAAGCCTGTCTGTTCTGGCGCTGACCTCAGCAGGGAAGTTAAGGCCCTGGGCTATCGTCTCAACCCTATCGTGGCGGAAGTGTTCTTCAGCCGAGGAGTGTTCTTGGTGGAAGGACCCTCGGAAATCATGTTCTTCCGTGCCCTTGCTAAAGCCATCAACATAAACCTTGACCGGGAGAATCTGACGATTCTCTCTGTAGATGGCGTCGGCTTCAAGCCTTACGTGCTTTGTTGCGAGGCCCTTGGGATTCCCTGGTTATTGCGCACCGACAACGATGTGTTCAAAGTCCCAAAGAGGGAACAATACAGGCTAGCCGGCGTCGCTCGTGCATATGAAATCGCTGAATCTCTTGGGCGCGCCTGCGCTGAATCGGCTTGGTCTAAAGTCAAGGATTCCTTAACGTGGGATGGCGGACCTGCTGTCCCTATTGAGGTTTCCTCGGTTGTCGATGAGCTGCGCAACTCCCTTAATTTTGAAGGAATTTATCTTTCAAATCGCGACCTTGAGTATGATCTTATCGCGAGCGATCTTCGCAGCGTGCTGGAAGAGCATTATGGTATGGAAGACCAGGAAGATCTTTACGCAGCAATGACTGAGCGCAAGGCTGAAGGCATGCATGCGTTCCTCGCTAAGCATTCAGGCGAATTGGGATGTCTTGCAGAAAGCGCTTTCTGCCAACCGCTTCGGAGACTCCAGTTGTTGGCTTCTGCGAGCCGTTGTGATGATTAAGCCGACTGAAGAGCAGGCCAAGGTTATCGCCTGCGAAGAGTCGGCCGTTGTTTCTGCGCGGCCGGGCAGCGGCAAAACATTCACAATGACGAGAATGATAGCCAAGACATCTGAGGATCTTTTGAGCTATCAGGGTATTGTTGCCATTTCCTACACCAGGAAGGCCAGTGCCGAACTTAGGGATAGGTGCTCCAGTTTAGGGGTGCGCGCTGGCAATTCATTTTTCGGTACGATCGATGCGTTCTGCCTGACCATGATTATCCAGCAGTTTGTCTCCCATGTCGTGGGTCGAGCGCTCACTATTGATGTAGCCGATGACGATCGGTTGCTTCCCGTCTCAAAGATCAAGGACCGTTGGACAAGCCCCAGCGATGATCGCTGGGACCTTGTCCGCGAGGCGCTTTCTTTGGGCGTGCTGCCTGTCTCGTCTTTGAGCGAGGTCGCTTACTGCATGATAAGGCACGTATCCGCCGTGAGGAAGTTCTTGCGTGCTCGCTATACCGCAGTGTTCATCGACGAGTACCAAGACTGCGGCCTTGCCCAGCACATGCTATTCAGGGAACTTGTCGACCTCGGGATTCGCGGTATTGCTTTCGGGGATATGGACCAAGCTATCTTCGCGTATGACGGCCGGTCTTCCGCCTTCCTAAATGAGCTGATTGCGGACCCGCGATTCAAGACTTTCGAGATTACCGAGAACCATAGGTGCCACCGGAGCATCGCTGACTATTCGCTAAGGCTTCTGGACGCACAAGTGCCCTCTCATGCATGTCAAGATAAGAGAGTCCTGCTGGTTAAGATGTCGGGCGACGAAAGGAACATAGCATGCAACATCCGTGAGCATCTAGATGTGATTTCCGAACGATACGAAGTTGGCGACCGGAACGAGTTCGCCCTGTTGTCAACATCTAACATGATGCTTGAGCGGTACGCAGGACTTCTCGGCATACCTTCTAAGATTGTAATTTCTACGAAGCTTGACGTTGGCTTCAGCCGCTCTCGCATATTCTTCAGGGAGCTGCTGACGTTTCTGTACTCACGAGACTATGTAGGGGATTTTCTCGACATGTATTTCCCTGTGGATCAATCACCCCGCGCACGTTTTGCAGCTAGTGATCTGCTGCAAGCCCTGCGGGATGCCCCCGATGATTCATGGAGTGATCTTTATGACTCTTTTTGCGGCGTGGAAAAGCTCTGTCTTGGAGATGCTGTTGACCCAGGGGCGCGTATCGATCTCATCGAGGTCCTATCTGATCTCGATCAGCTTAGGGGCGGTTTCCGACCTGCTCGTAAAGACGAGGTTAACCTGCTTACATACCACAAGGCGAAGGGGCTTGAGTTCGACGTGGTCTTCTGTCTTGACTGCTACAGGTACATCATGCCCCCTTACAAATACGAGGACCAAGACTATGATGCCTATAGGCAATCACTTAATATGCATTACGTCGGGCTTACGCGCGCGCGAAAGGTTTGTTACATACCTCTTGCCGACTGGCGCCATAATGCGATGGGGGATACGAAGAGGGCCATTCCGTCGGAGTTTCTGCAGAAGCCTGGTTTACTGTGTCTTCGAAGAGAAGTATGCTGGGGTACTGTAAATGCAGAAGATGATGTTTAGTGTCAAGTCTGCCACACTGTCGTCCGTGTAGCATACGCATGGCGATTGCCTTCCATACAATCGAAAAGTAAAATTGAGCCATGATTACTTTTGTCGACATATCTGCCGCTGTTTCTCGCGTACTGTCTCGCTACGATGTCCGCGAGGCGTATCTTTTTGGCTCTTTTGCCCGCGGTGAGCAGACGCCAGATAGTGATATCGATTTGCGCCTCGTTTGCGGAGACAGCATGACGTTTGGCACGCTATACGAAATCTCCCTTGAACTTGAAGAGGAGCTCGGGCGAGAGGTTGAGATTGTGACTAATCCGCCTGAGCACATGCGTCCGGCTTTCCGCAAAAACATTGAACAGGATGAGGTGCGTCTTTATGAAGCGGCGTAAGCGAGACGCTGAGCTCATCGATGTCATTCTGTCTGATTGCGAGACGCTGGCTAAACGTATCGACCATTTTGGCTCTACGGAGAGTTCCTTCGTTTGCGATAGAAGCGAGGAAGGCGAACTTGCCTACGACGCAATCATGAGCCCTGTTTACAGAATCGCTGAGGATGCGCTCCATCTTTCTGAAGAAGTCCAATCAGCTTTTCCGGAGTATCCCTGGAATGATATTAGGGGTTTTCGCAACTTCGTAGCGCACGGTTATCGAGAGGTTGATCGATCCCTTGCTTGGAAAGTAATCGTCGATGATATTCCTGAGTTAGAGAAGGCATTGCGAAGCTTCAAAGAACGCCAGAGCTAATACATCGTTGGTTGACGCTGCGCCCTTGGCTGCCTGCGATCTCATGCCGGGATCGGTCCTTCCATTCACCGACTGGCAAAACGATTTACACCTAATTATCGTCACTGCTCAGGGCCATTTCCTTTGTTTGTGGCTTGATCTCGCTAAACTAATAACTGCTGCTACCAGGGCATTTCCCAGTGCGGTATATATTGGCTCCCGCGAAGATCGGAGCGGCTATGTTTCCTGCCGCGTTCCACACTAGCCGTCACTACATCCTGTTTCCCGCCATGGCCTGCCTATGCGTATTGCTGGGCGGGCCTTCTTATGCCGCGGGCGCGGAGAGCCTCATCATTGCCGGCGCGACATACTACGAGCCGGGCGTCTCGGGCCCCGGTTGGGCTTGGACCGATGCCGACCACCTGGAGCTCAGCGGCTTTTCTGGCGAGGCCATCGGCGCCGATGGCGACCTGGTGGTGACCTTGACCGGGCAAAACTCCCTGAAAGAGATGCAAGCGTCCATCGTGGACATTTCGCAGTGCGGTCTGGAGGTGTGGGGCAATCTGACGCTCCGCGGCACCGGGTCGCTCACGGCGACGGGATCGCAGTGCGGGATTCACGCGTTTCAGGCTTTGGTGGTAGACGGCTGCACCGTCAATGCCCAGGCCGACGGGGCAGGCCTTGAGGACGAGGTCGTGGCCGGCCTGGTCGCGGGTCGTCTTGTCGTTCGCGGTGGCGGGCGCGTTGTTGCCGCGGGCGCGGGCTCCGAAGCGGGCGTGCGCGCTTACGGCGCGTACCTGCTGGACGAGGACCCCGGCGATGGCGCGCCCTTCGGGACGCTTTCCGTCGATGCCTCGTGGCTAGATGCGACCGGCGCCAACGGCGGCGTTGGCTGCCTGGCCGGATCGCTTACGTCCGCGCGCTTTGTGGCACCCGCCGGTGGTGCCTTTGGGGCCAGAGGCGTGTTGGATGCCGGCGGGGCTGTTGCCACGCATGTGGTTGTGGAGCCCGAGGGGGTTACGAAGCCGGCGGGGGAGACCGACGCGCGCGATGTGCCGAGTGATGGCCGCGAGCCTGCCTCCAGCGCCGATCCTGCTGCGGGAGAGTCTGGTTCGGGAGCTGCAGCGCGCCCAGAGGTCAAGCCCGCGGCTGCGACAACAACGACCACCACGGTGACTAAGACCTCGGTCACCAAGACCGCTAAGCCCAAGGCCGCTACCACGACAACCTCCTCGCTCCCCAAGACCGGCGACAACTGCTTGATCGCAGCATCAATGACGCTTTTCCTTCTTGGCATAACGCTCCTATGCGTCGCGAATCGCCGATATAACGTCCAATAAGTATTTTGCTGACAACGTTTTGAATCTGAGCTTTCGGCTGTCTCTTAAAGCCACTGCAAACGGTAAGCATCTGCTAAAGCCGTTTTTGCTCTCAGACTTTTGCTAAAGTACGCATGATGAATTCATGTCCGCGTGCTATGAAACAATTTGTCGCGTAATTAGAAGTGATTTCATCGAGGGTTAACTCGACATATCTTTAAATTGGGTACATAATCAGCCCATTTAAAGTCTAGTGGATTAGTTTTGCCAACTGAGAGGAGAGCGAAAATGGAAGCGCTGAACGTCGCCAATTACATCATTGAAAATTGGAGCGACAAGTTCGAGATCACAAATCTTAAGCTGAATAAGCTCGTCTATTATTCGCAAGTCGAATCGTTGCGCAAATACAATCATCCGCTTTTCGATGACATTATTGAGGCTTGGCAGTATGGTCCAGTTGAACCTGTGGTCTATCATACGTTCTCCTCGTATGGCCGAAACTGCATTCGCAAATCGACTGGCTCAGCGATACTTGACGAGACGTCTAAAATCCTCATCGATTCTGTGATGAATAGACTTGGTATGCTCTCTGCAGTTGATTTGGTCACCTTGTCACACAAGCCAGATGGGGCATGGGCGAGTGTATATTCGCCGAACATGGATAACCCCATCACTCCGGAGGCAATTCTTGCGTCTAATGATGGCTTAGACAATAACGACGTCGTAACAATCGATCAGGCCGTGCAATCGACAATTGCAGCCATGCCCAATGCGCTGAGGCTTTTGGAGAACTCCTAATGTCCACCACGATGGGGCAATCGCCTGCTTTCGATCCCCTTGTATTTGATGACGAGGAAGCGATAGAGGCGCTTGCCTCTTCTGTAATGCAGCTGCATGAAGGCTTGCTTGCGTTTGGAAAATGCTACACAACCTGTATGACGGGCGACGGGGCCACCCTTATACATGGTCGAATTGAGTCTGTTCTATCAAACGCATTTTGCACCATCTTTGGGCAGTCCCCGATTGATAGATTTTCGGACATCTTCGACCAGTCAAGCTATATTGCGGAACACATGGTAAAGGACCACATCTTTGAGGATGGAAACAAGAGGACTAGCCTAGTTATTGCCTTTGCCATAATTAGAGTGAGAAACGTATCGGTGGACTTTTCCGATAACCCAAATCCTGAAGATAACCCCTACTATGAATGGATCCAGGACCTGGTCTCCGGGAAACGCACGCGCGAAGAGCTCGCAGGCGAGCTGCGAAGGAATAGTAAACCTACGAGGCCTTAGAGACTTCTTGGCTTGATTCTGGGTACCGCATTTCGCTTCGATGCACGCATCGCTACCGGCTGAATTAACTATCGTTCGCACGTAGCGAGCAAAAATCAGAAAGCGATATCGTCACCAACCCGCCGGAGCACATGCACCCGCCCTTCCGCAAAAGCATCGAGCAAGATGAAGTGCGCATCTATGAAGCATTGTAAGCAGGACGAGGAGCTTGCGAACACCGGCTCGCGGCCGTTTCCTACCAAAGCTCCCAACCCGGAGACCCTCGAGGCAATCCGCGAAGGCGATGCGTTTCTTGCGACGGGGAAGTCCGGTCGCTTCGACAACGGCGCTGATCTTATTAATGCGGCTCTAAAAGCTCCTGAAGTGTGAGATAGTTCAATCCCTAATGAAACAACCATTCCAGAAGTTCAGGTCTTATTGGAATAATTCAATTCACATCACATTGCGCTTAAGCAGTTATTTATACTCAAATTCAATCATTAAGGAGGGGGCTATGCTTTGGAGTTATGTTCAGCTTGACGACGGTACTCAATTTGCCTATTCAGAAACAAGAGAAGACGGAACTGTCCGCGTAGCTGTTGAGCGTCCGGTCGACTTTGGCTTTGACCACGCAGAATGTTTCTTACCCGCGGTTGAATGGTTCAACGTCGAAGGGTTTTCTGCTGACGATCTGAATTTCTTGACTGAGTTCGTTAGAACAAACGCCCCGTTTATCTTCGAGCTCGCAGAACGCCAAAAAGCCGGACCGGCGGTGGCATAATGCCTCGGATTCTTATATTTGGACAGTATGTTCTTTTCTTTTGGATTGCCGAAAACGGAGAACCAGTTCACATCCACGTAGGAGTAAAAAGAGCCGCTGCCAATTCGACTAAGTTCTGGCTAACCAAAGACGGTGGCTGCAGACTTGCCAACAATGAAAGCAAGATTCCAGCTAAGGATCTCAGAGACCTTTCGAAACTAATTACCATGAATCATCGATACATCTGCGACAAGTGGCGTGAAATCTTTGGCAACGACTCCCTGACGTTCTATTGCTAAACTGCCTGCCTATGAGTTTTGCTGGGTGGCAACGATGAAATCGCAACGATTGACCTGACCGTTCAATCGACAATTGCAGCCATGCCTAATGCATTGAGGCTTTTGAAGAACTCCTAATGTCTCACAAAATGAGGCAACCGGCCCGCGCATACAGTGAGATGTATCTCGAGGACGCTATGAGAACGCTGGGCGAGGCAGTCGATTTCGCCCTCTGTGACCAGGGGTTGAATCCGGCAGAACTGGCGGCAATTCTTTCGAACTCTCTAGAGATGAGGCAATTTGAGCGCGGTATGCCGCGCGTCATCTGCGGCATGTCGGGCGACGAGTTCGCGCGTGAAATTATCGGGGGCTAAACTTCGCGCCATACAGCTCTACGAGCAAAACCAACTCGATTTGCGCTGCGCCTCGGTATCCTCGGCATTGGCACTCGCAAAAACCTTACACTGCAGCATCGAAGACCTCGTCTGGCAACCGATCGCTTTGGACGAATAGGGCTGGCAAGGTGTACACCTCGCCAGCCCGTAAAGTTAAGATTTTCTGAGCCATTTTTTCATGACGGCATTGCTAAAGTGAGTGGGAGTTTCGCGTTTAGCGTGCTCAGGGTCGCGTTCTCGTAACTTCGCTGCGTATTCACTATTGGAATTAAGAATGACATCCCAGTATTTCGCCCATGACACAAAGTAGTGCCAGCGAGGGTCGACTCTCATGCCGTCATCCCTCTTACCGCGGACTTTCTTTTCATTGGCCTTCTTGGCGATTTCACTCCGCCATGGCTCTGCTACATAAGGAGCAAATGGTTTCACGCTAACGATAAACGGACCGTCTTTCATGGGTAACGTAATGTCAAAGGATTTAGCTTTTACGTCCTCGTCCTTAACGGTATCGGGATCAATGCCCAACTCTTCGATGAGAGCCATATAGAAGGCATAACAATCGGACCCGTCGTCATCGAGGCGGTCGCCTTTTTCGATGTAGTCAGTAAAGCACTCGGCGAGATCATAGGTAGGATTTTCTTCTATACGTTCTTTCTCCCCAGCAAGATCATCAAGCAAATCTTTAAAATTCTCGTTTCCGTATACACGCTTCCAAAGGTCAAGATTGAGCAGGGGTTTGACCTTCTTCATCTCCTCTTTGCGACTATCAAAATAGCGTTTGCGACCATTCTTGCTGGCCGTTTTCTCATCAGAACCCATGATTGCGTCCTTTTTCGATTAGACTCCGCAGATACAGCAGGGCAAGACCTGCGGTCGTCCAAATTTATTACGCATCAAATTGTCGCATAGCGAACGGACATCAACGCGCGGCTTATCTGCCGCCCCGAGACCTCGTGGGTCAACCTTTAAATGGTGGTTTAGCTGCGAGTTTGCTTGTTTGTTTGATTGCGTTCGCCCGGCTTGCGCCCACGAATTTAAAATCGGGGGCAAAAAGTTCTTGGTAAATCACGCGCGGCTATGCTAGTATCTCTTTTGCCGAAAGGCGACGGGCGATTGGCTCAGGGGTAGAGCATATCCTTCACACGGATGGGGTCACAAGTTCGAATCTTGTATCGCCCACCATCTAAAGCTCAGGTCAGAGGTATTAAGTCTCTGGCCTTTTTCTTTTTGACACTAAGGGTGACACCAAATCTGACACCAAAAAAATGATTTGAATCGAAAAGTCGGCGTTATTTGCAATCCAAAACAGCCTTCATAATTCCAGCAAATGTATAAAAATATCCGTTCCGGCTCACGATAGGTAACGTCATCGAGCGTTTTGGAAAATGCGTCTGCGTTCATTCGCTGAATTCTCTGCGTAATCTACGCGCAATTATGGAAATGGAGACCACTGGCCCACGGCTCGTACCAGCACATTCTTGCCTCGTGACAAGCTTTCAACACAACCCGTCCATCTTTTGGCCAGTGTTTGGTCAGCTTCCGGTACTTACCCGCATGATGACTCCATAGATAATCGAGCTCGCCCATAATCCACACGGCCCGCGGCCGAAATCAGGGGAGGCCCACATGGACGAGATCGTCTGCGCAAACACCGCATTCCGCTACTGGCGCTGTCCACCCCAAGTGCGCGACCTCTACCCAAGGCTGCCAAGCCCAGAAGACGGCTGGCGAGCCCTGGCCCAATCACCCTTCGTAACTGATGTGCTTAAAACGCCGATTATTACCACAACAGTACCCGGTGGCGTTAACTACCATTCAGGATTACGGACAACAATCCACTGTGATGATGCTTCGGGAGTGGACAGCGCGCTGGAAACTACGATGAGCTTTAGGGTCACCAATCCACTTGCGACGCTATTTACCATGGCTCGTTTTGTATCCCCAACCGATCTCGTCCTTGCGATGTGCGAATTCTGCGGGTGGTTCTCGGTCTTTGAGCCCACCGCCGCAGCAGAAGCGGAACTAGACAAAGGAAAAGACGCTGCTGAGAATGCATCCACCGAATCTCTCTTTGAACTCGATGAAAGCCAGGATGAGGCGCAATGGAAACGCGTTTACGCATGTGTAAAAGTCAAAGAACAGGTAAAGGCGAAGGGGGCCTACGGAAAAAAGAAAACGAAAGAGGTCACAAAGCTAAAGGGCACTTCGCTCTGGATGAGGAAGCCGCTCATCGAATTACACGAGCTTCATGAGTACGCCAGGAAAATGAAAAGCCGCAAATGGGGCACCAAGTTTTTCAACGCAGCGCAAATAGTAACGGGCATAGCTGCGTCTCCGCTTGAAGTTGCTGGAATTCTATTGCTATCGCTTCCTCGCTCCCGCGGCGGCTCCGGCTTTCGGAACGTCTTTGTCAACGATTTTACGCCGCTTACTGCATCCGCCAAGAGCATTGCGGGGCAAAAAGTCTGCTACGGGGATATCGTGATCGTGAATCCGACCATAATGAAAGCTGGCATATTGGAGATTCAGGGAGAGGTTATTCATGGTTCAGGCGCCGTGCTGGACCACGATGTCAAACGCATGACGGCGCTGCAAAGTATGGGGTATGACGTCTTTTTGGTTACCCACGACATGCTAAATGATGCTGAGCAGCTTGATGCGATCGTGCGAAGTCTTTGCTCACGTTTGGAATTACGCTACAGGTGCAAAACTAAGATCCAAAGGACGAGGGAAACGGAGTTACGGGCCAACGTCCTGTGTAATTGGCTGGAAATCGGTCGTTAAGGGATTGCCTATCTCGCTTGCGAGCGCCTTAGGACACCCGTCTGAGATGCCCCCGCCACGAAACCGGCCCATCTACTACGTTTAACCCGGACCCTCGACCATACCCGGGATTTCGCAAAATGCGCGAGCCGTCTAC
>JAHAAK010000039.1 GCA_018376905.1 Collinsella sp.
AGCGCCGCAGCGGTCCGTCCGCGCGGAGCGCGGGCGCGATTCCCTTCCCCGCCACCTTGAATTGACTAGGACCTCTGCAAAGGGGTCCTTTTCTTTTATCGAGAGACCCGCGGAAACTGCGTCCCGGAATTTGGCTTCAGAGCGGGATACGTTTTCCGCTTTGAGGCCGCTTGGGAAAGCGTGACCCGGAATCCGGCGTCAGAATGGGACGCGCTTTCCTTTTGCGGCCCTTGGCGGAAACTGCGTCCCAGATCCCGCGCTCAGAACGGGATGCATTTTCCGGTTGAGGCCTCGAACGGAAAATGCATCCCAGTCTTTTGCGAAAAAACGGGACACGCTTTCCGGCCGCCTACTTCCGACGTGTGTGCACATCTCGGCGCACCAGCTCGTGCCCGCCTGCCCCAGACATTCCTCCCGCTTTTGCGCCACTTTACAGACCGTTCGGTCGTCTGTCCGCACGCGCGGGTATACTCAAAACGATACTTTTCCTATGCAATACGATGCAGGCTCGGCCTGCACGATCCGAAGGGGGCAGTGATGGAGAGGATACTCGGCGTTAATCTCTCTGGCTGGTTTATTCCCGAGCCCTGGGTGACCCCGTCGCTCTATGCGGCGACCGGTGCATCCAATGCGGCGGAGCTGCAAGAGGCCATGGGCACCGCTGCCTATAACGAGCGTATGCGCCGTCATTACGAGACGTTTGTGAGCGAGGACGATTTTCGTCGTATGGCGCAGATCGGCCTCAACGCCGTACGTCTACCGGTGCCGTGGTATGCCTTTGGCTCGCAGGAATCCGACGCCTCGTACATCTCGGTCGTTGACTATATCGATCGCGCGATTGAGTGGGCCGCTAAGTACAACATCCGCGTGCTGCTCGATTTGGCGACTGTGCCCGGCGGTCAAGGTGACTCCAACGATTCGCCCACCACGCCGGAGACCGTCGCCGAGTGGCATTCGTCCACCAACGGCCGTCATGTCGCACTCGACGTGCTCGAGCGCTTGGCCGATCGCTATGGCGAGGCCGAGAGCCTGCTGGGCATTGAGCTGCTGGACACGCCGCAGATGAGCGTTCGCAAGAGCCTCTTCACCATGACGGATGGCATTCCTGCTCACTACCTGCGCAATTTCTATCGCGATGCCTACGAGCTCGTCCGTTCGTATATGCCCGAGGATAAAATCGTCGTCTTCTCGTCGTCGGGGCATCCCAGCGAGTGGAAGCATTTTATGCGCGGCGCCAAGTACAAGAACGTCTACATGGACCTTCACCTGTACCATTACCGCGACGAGTATGCGCTCGACATCACGAGCCCCCGCGGGCTGACGACGGCGATTTCGCGTAACAAGCGCGAGCTTAAAGAAGCGATTTCGACAGGGTTCCCCGTGCTGGTGGGCGAATGGTCGGGTGCGGCGATCTTTGCCAACTCGTCGGTTACGCCCGAGGGCCGCAATGCCTACGAGCGCGTGTTTATCGCCAACCAGCTGGCTTCGTTTGCGCCGGCTGCCGGTTGGTTCTTCCAAACGTGGAAGACCGAGAAGCGCATTGCAGCATGGGACGCCCGCGCGGCGCTCGGTACGCTCGAGCGCGGCATGATTGAATAGGTTGATATGACGCAAAACAGCGCCCATACGGGCAAACTCTATGTGGTCGGCACGCCCATCGGCAACCTGGGCGACCTGTCCCCGCGCGTTGGCGAGGCGTTTGCCGCCGCCGATGCCATCTGCTGCGAGGACACGCGCGTGACGTCAAAGCTGCTGATGCACTTGGGCATTTCCAAGCCGCTTGTCCGTTGCGACGAGAATGTGATCGCCAGCCGCGCCACCGGCCTGGTCGACCGTCTGCTGGCGGGGGAGACCCTCGCCTTTGCCTCGGACGCCGGCATGCCGAGCGTGTCCGATCCCGGCCAGGCGCTGGTCGAGGCGGCGCGTGAGGCCGATTTGCCCGTCGAAGTTATTCCCGGGCCCTCTGCTTGCGTCACGGCGCTTGTTTCGTCCGGCATTCCCTGCGAGCATTTTTTCTTCGAGGGCTTTTTGGGCCGAAAGCACGGCGACCGTGTGCGCCGTTTGCAGCGCCTTGCCGTGGTGCCCGGCGCACTCATCTTCTACGAGTCTCCACATCGCATCGTGGCGACGCTCGAGGCCGTGGCGGAGGTCTTTCCCCAGCGTGAGGTTGCCGTCTGCCGCGAACTCACCAAGCTGCACGAGGAGGTCTTGCGCGGGCCCGCTGACCAGCTTGCCGAGGAGCTGCGTGCTCGCGGCGAGGTAAAGGGCGAGATTGCGCTGGTCATCGCGCCGCCGAGCGAGGATGAGGAGGCCGGCATCGCGCCGGTTGGCGCTGCGGTAGCGGATCCCGACGAGGCCCTGCGCGAGGATATCCGCACCGCGCTCGAGGAGGGGGAGCCCGCCTCTGCGATGGCCAAGCGCCTGTCTCAGAAGTATTCGCGCCGCAAGCGCGATGTCTATGCCATGGTGCTCGATATGCAATAGATGGAGGATATCCAGCCCTTGCGCTAGAATCATCCCCTGTATGCAACGTTTTTCTGGAGGACAAACCCCATGGATCAAAGCAAGCCTTCGTTCTTTATCACGACGCCCATCTACTACGTCAACGCCGATCCGCACCTGGGCACGGCTTATTCCACCATCATCGCCGACGTTCAGGCTCGCTATCGCCGCTCCGCCGGCTATAACGTCAAGTTCCTGACCGGCATGGACGAGCACGGCGAGAAGGTCGCCGAGGCCGCAGCCAAGCACAACATGACGCCGCAGGAGTGGACCGACAGCCAGGCTCCGCACTTCAAGGAGCTTTGGAGCAAGCTCGAGATCTCCAACGACGACTTCATCCGCACCACCGAGCCGCGCCAGCATCATGCCGTGCAGTACCTGTGGGAGCGCATGAAGGAGTCCGGCTACCTGTATAAGGGCAGCTACGACGGTTGGTATTGCGTGCCTGACGAGACCTACTTTACCGATACGCAGGTCCAGAAGGGCGACGAGGAGTACGGCAGCGTCGGCCAGCACCTGTGCCCCGACTGCCACCGTCCGCTTGAGCGCGTGCAGGAGGAGTCCTACTTCTTTAAGCTTTCCGCCTTCCAGGACAAGCTGCTTAAGCTCTATGACGAGCATCCCGACTTTGTCGAGCCTGCGTTCCGCATGAACGAGGTTCGCAGCTTTGTCGAGGGCGGCCTCAACGACCTTTCCGTGAGTCGCACGAGCTTTGACTGGGGCATCCAGGTTCCGTTTGACGAGGGCCATGTGACCTATGTATGGTTTGACGCGCTGCTCAACTATATGACGGCCGTCGGCTACGGTGTCGACACCGACGAGGCGCGTGCCGAGCTGGCCTATCGCTGGCCCGCGCAGTTCCACATCGTGGGTAAGGACATCATCCGCTTCCACTGCGTCATTTGGCCCGCCATGCTCATGGCCATCGGCGAGGCCCTGCCCGAGCACGTCTTTGCCCACGGCTTCCTGACCGTGCGCAATGCCGAGACCGGCAAGGCCGAGAAGATGTCCAAGAGCCGCGGTAACGCCATCGCTCCGCAGGATGTTATCGACATGCTGGGCGTCGAGGGCTACCGCTATTACTTTATGACCGACGTGGTCCCCGGCACCGACGGCGCCATCAGCTTCGATCGTATGGAGCAGGTCTACAACGCCGATCTGGCCAACAGCTGGGGCAACCTCATTTCGCGCTCGCTCAACATGAGCGCAAAGTACTTTGACGGCTGCGCCCCGGCTAAACCGGCGTCTGCCGACGCGTTCGATAACCCGCTGGCAAAGATTGCCGACGGTTTGGTCGAGCGCTACATGGCCAAGATGGACGTGCTCGATTACGGTGGAGCCAAGGATGAGGTCATGGAGCTCATCCACGCCGCCAACCACTACATCGAGGACTCCGAGCCCTGGGCACTTGCCAAGGACGAGGCTAAGGCTGACGAGCTGGCGTTTGTGATCTACAACCTGCTCGAGGCCATCCGCATTGCCGCTCACCTGCTGATGCCGCTCATGCCTCAGACCTCTGCCGAGGCCCTGCGCCGCCTGTCCTGCGAGAACGAGGCCGCGACCGACGACCTCAAGGGCATTTGCGCTTGGGGCCTGCTTGCTGGTGGTCAGCCCGTCGAGAAGGGCGATCCTCTGTTCCCGCGTCTGGCGTAGAGACCGCGCGAGCGCCATATCGGCAATTTGCTGTTTAGATGTAAGGGCATGGCCGCAACGGTCCATGCCCTTTCGTTTCAAGACGCCGCCATCATGCTAAGGAGGCAACTATGACAACTTCGCCTTTGGCAAACCCCACGGCCACCAGGGAGCTGCTGGAGGAGTTTGGCCTTGCGACCAAGCATCGCCTGGGCCAGAACTTTCTAATCGACAATCATGTGATCGAGCGTATCTGCGAGCTTGCCGAGCTTGCAGGTGACGAGCGCGTACTCGAGGTGGGTCCGGGTTGCGGCACTTTGACACTTGCGTTGCTGCAGGAAGCGGCGTGCGTTACGTCCATTGAGGCCGATCCCGAGCTTGAGCCGGTGCTCGATGCCCACGCCGCCGACTATGCCAACTTCCGCTTTATCATGGGCGATGCGCTCAAGGTGACGCCGGAGCAGATTGAGCAGGCTGCGGGCGGTGAGCCGACGGTATTTGTCGCGAACTTGCCCTATAACGTGGCGGCGACGATCATTTTGCAATTTTTCCAGACGATGCCGGCGCTCAAGCGCGCCGTCGTCATGGTGCAAAAGGAGGTTGCCGATCGCATTGCCGCAGTGCCGGGCAACAAGACCTATGGCGGCTATACGGCAAAGCTTGGCCTGTATGCGCAGGTGACGGGTCGCTTTGAGGTGCCGCCGCGTTGCTTTATGCCGGCGCCACACGTGGACTCGGCCGTCGTGCGTGTCGACCGTGTTGACGGTGTGGTGCCCGAAGGACTCGATCGCGAATTTGTGGCCCGTGTGATTGACGCTGCATTTGCTCAGCGTCGCAAGACCATCCGCAATTCCATGAGCGCCAACGGCTTTGCCAAGGACGTGCTCGATGCCGCCTTTGAGGCTTGCGGTATCGCACCCACCACGCGCGCCGAGACGCTCGGCGTCGCCGACTTTGTGTGCCTGGCTCGGGAGCTTTCCCATGACGCTTAATGCCGAACGCGTGACGTTTACCAAGAAAAAGAAGACGGTTGCTTGTCCCGTGCCCTTGGCACCGCTTGCCGACACACATGCGCATCTGCTTTCGTTCTGGGGCAAGGATGTGCCCGAGACACTCGTGCGTGCCAAGGCGGCAGGCATCGACCTGTTGGTGACGGTCTTCGATCCCATTGCCGACAAGCGCAGCGTGACGGACTATAGCGACTGGCTGACGCGCGAGATTCTGCCGATACGGGATATCCCGCAGATCAAGTATCTTGCCGGCGTGCATCCGTATGGCGCGCCGGACTATACCGACGACGTTCACGCACAGGTCGTTGCCGCGCTTGATGATCCCTTATGCGCCGGTATTGGCGAAATCGGTCTGGACTACCACATGGACTATGACGACGATATCGCGCCGGCGCCCCACAGCGTGCAGATTGACTGCATGGCGCGCCAGCTCGAAGTTGCCGTGCGCCGCAATGTGCCGGTGGAGCTGCATCTGCGTCACGAGGACATGGACCAGGAGCGTACCTCGCACGTGGACGCCTACAACGTGCTTCGTGAGGTGGGCGTGCCCCAGGCCGGTTGTGTGCTGCACTGCTTTGGCGAGGACCGCGCCACGATGGAGCGCTTTGTGGAGCTGGGCTGCTATATCGCCTATGGTGGTGCGGCCACCTTTAAGCGCAACGAAGGCGTGCGCGAGGCATTTGCGGCGACCCCGCTCGACCGCATTTTGTTCGAGACGGATTGCCCGTATATGGCGCCGGAGCCCATTCGCGGTCTTGAATGCGAGCCAGCAATGATCTCCATTACGGCAAACGCGCTGGTTAACGACCGTGTCGATCGCACTGGTGAGGACGCCGAAACAATCGCGCAAGCCGCTTGGGAAAATGCCTGCAAACTTTTTCAAAAATAGTTCTTGCGTTCGCGATGGCGCTCCGTTATTCTAATTCCTGCACGCGGGCGTGGCGGAATTGGCAGACGCGTACGGTTCAGGTCCGTATGGGGGCAACCCCATGAAGGTTCAAGTCCTTTCGCCCGCACCATTGATTGAAAGAGCTCCCAGCAATGGGAGCTTTTTTGTTATGGGCCCACCGCAGGGACTTGAACCTGTGAAGGAGCGAGCGTCAAGAAAACGCGGAGCGTTTTTAGCGAGCTGGCGAGTCCGCCGGCAGGCGGGCGAAGCCGGTGCGGATCCGCGAAGCGGATACGCGGACGTCCTTTCGCCCGCACCATTACATGAAAGAGCTCCCAGCAATGGGAGCTTTTTTGTTATGCACGATCTCCTTGGACGGGTATCCTAATGCCAACGTGTGCCTATCAGAGGAGAGACCATGCTGTTTTCCGGTATCATCGCCGCCCTTACCAGCCTTTTGATTCCCATCATCATCCTGTTGTTGCTGCTCCCCAACGCCTGCTACGTCGTTGAGCAGCAGCACGCTGTGATCATCGAGCGCTTGGGTAAGTTCAATCGTATCGTCAACGCGGGCTTCCACGTGAAGGTGCCCGTGATTGACCGCAAGGCCGCCACGGTGAGTCTGCGCACCATGAAAAATGGTTTTGGCATCGACGTTAAGACCCAGGACAACGTGACCATTGGCCTTGAGGTCTCCGCTCAGTACCACGTGAGCTATGACATGGGCGCCGGCCCGGCAGATTCGGGCATCTACAAGAGCTACTATATGCTGCAGGAGCCCGTCGACCAGATGCGCGACTTCATCACCGACGCCCTGCGCTCCTCCATCCCCGTCTACACACTCGATGAGGTCTTTGCCAAGAAGGATGACATCGCCAAGGATGTCAACGCTACCGTTTCCGAGCAGATGGCCGCCTACGGCTTCACCCTCGTGTCGACGCTCATCACCAAAATCGCACTGCCGACCGAGGTCGAGAACTCCATGAACGACATCAACGCCGCCCAGCGCAAGCGCGCTGCGGCACAGGAGCTCGCCGAGGCAGACCGCATCAAGCGCGTCACCGAGGCGACCGCCGAGGCTGAGGCAATGGAAAAGGCGGGCGAGGGCATCGCCAACCAGCGCAAAGCCATCGCGCTGGGTATCAAAGATTCGCTCGAGATCATCCAGGAGACGGGTGTCGGCAATGACGAGGCCAACCAACTGTTCATGTTTACGCAGTGGTCCGAGATGATGACGGAGTTCGCTCGCACGGGTAAAACCTCGACGGTCGTGCTGCCGAGTGACTTTTCGCAGTCGGCCTCGATGTTCGAGCAGATGCTGACCGCCGGCAAAGTTCAAAACGATTCGAAGGAGTAAACGCGCGTGAAATACACCGTCGTTTGCGTCGGTAAGCTCAAGGAGCGCTTTTGGAAGGACGCGTGCGCTGAGTACACCAAGCGCCTAGGTGCCTATGCCAAGGTTGATATCCGCGAGGTGGCCGATATCGACCCGGCTAAGGCGGGCGGCGTGGATGCCGCACGCGACAAGGAGGGGGCGGCAATTCTTGCTGCATTGCCGCCTCGAGCACATGTGATCTTGCTGGCCATTGAGGGCAAGGAGCGTTCGAGTGAGGAGCTCTCGGCTCGGCTCGACGATCTTATGCTGCGAGGCAGCAGCGACATTGCCTTTGTAATCGGCGGTTCGGACGGCGTGAGTGATGAGGTGCGCGCCCGCGCCGACGAGATGCTCAGCTTTGGACGCATTACCTTGCCTCATAACCTGGCGCGTGTGGTGCTGCTAGAGCAGATTTACCGTGCCTGCAAGATCAGTCGTGGCGAGCCGTATCACAAATAGGTTGGCAATACGAAACAATGGCGTGGGACAATACCTTTCGTTTCGAGGAATGTGTCTGAAAGGACTATGTGATATGAAAATTGGATTTGTCGGTTTTGGCAATATGGCGAGCGCTATGGCTGATGGCTGGATCGCTGCCGGTGTAGCTGCGAGCGACATGTGCGCCTGTGCGGGTCGCTACGACGCACTGGTTGAGCGCTGTGAGGCGCGCGGGATGGCCGCTTGCCACGATGCCGCTGAGGTTGTCTCCGCATCCGATATCGTGGTCGCTGCGGTCAAGCCGTACATGATTGAGAAGGTATTCGCCCCGCTCAAGGATGCTCTTGCCAAAAAGGTCGTTCTGTCGGTTGCCTGGACCTGGGACAGTGCCAAGTGGGAGCAGGTCCTGCCGGGCGTCGCGCATATCTCGACGGTGCCCAACACGCCGGTTTCGGTGGGCGAGGGTGTCATCGCCTGCGAAAAGTCCTCTACGCTTAACGGCGAGCAGCGTGCTGTTGTGCTCGACCTGCTCGGTAAGCTTGGCGCTGTCGTCGAGCTCGATACGAGCCTGCTGTTTGTGGGTGGCACGGTGGGTGGTTGCGCTCCGGCATTCGTTGCCATGGCGATCGAGGCCCTGGGCGATGCGGCGGTCAAGCACGGTATCCCGCGTGCCGATGCCTATCGCATTGTGAGCCAGATGGTGCTGGGTACGGCAAAGCTGCAGCTTGCAACTGGCCAGCATCCTGCGGCGATGAAGGATGCCGTGTGCTCGCCCGGCGGTGCCACCATCAAGGGCGTCGTTGCGCTCGAGGACGCCGGCATGCGCAGCGCCCTAGTCAAGGCAATCGACGCAACCCTCCAGTAAAACCGACCAAAAAGGGACAGGTTTATGTTGGCAGGTTTTTCCTGCGGTTTTGTCCTTTTAGCGAAAAGCGCCCCGCAACTGGCTCAATTCCAGTTGCGGGGCGCTTACGTTTGCCCAGATAAAACCGACCAAAATAAACCTGTCCCTTTTTGGCGAGTTAGTCCCAGAAGCTGTCTTCTTCGTCCTCGGACTTGGGGCCGCGGTCGACATACATCTTATGGGTGCGCTTCTCCATTACAAAGGCAAGAATCGCAAACAGCAGGATGCCGCCGGCGAAAAGGATGGCAAAACCGGTGCGGGTGCCAAACAAAAAGGAAAAAACTGCGTCCATTGGGTGCCTTCTTGCGTAGTTGAGTTGGGTCGTAAACGCTCATAAGTATATACTTGCCCATACATGTACAAGGTTGCAACCTAAATGGAATGTATATCGCCGGAGGATCTAATGCTTGATATCAAGTTTGTTCGCGAGAACCCCGATGCCATCGATGTCGCCATGGCTAACCGCCAGACGTCTTGGGATCGCGAGAAGTTCTTTGAGCTCGACGACGAGCGTCGTGCCGTCATCACCGAGGTCGAGGAACTTCAAGCCACGCGCAACGCCGAGTCCAAGAAGATCGGCGCCCTGATGAAGGAGGGCAAGAAGGACGAGGCCGAGGCCGCCAAGGAGGCCGTGCGCGCCGTCAACGAGAAGATTGACGGTCTGGCCGAGCGCCGCACCGCCCTCGAGCAGGAGCAGTACGACTTCATGGCTCACCTGCCCAACATTCCGTGCGATGCCACCCCGTACGGTAAGGACGAGGACGAGAACATCGAGCGTCGCCGCTGGGGCACCCCGCGCGAGTTCGACTTCGACTTTAAGCCGCACTGGGACCTGGGCACCGATCTGGACATCCTCGACTTCGAGCGCGGCAACAAGCTCTCCGGCAGCCGCTTCACCGTTCTCGGTGGCGCCGGCGCCCGCTTGGAGCGCGCCCTTATCAACTTCTTCCTGGACACGCACACGAGCCGTGGCTTTAAGGAGTGGTGGCCGCCCATCGTCGTCAAGCGTCAGACCATGTTCGGTACGGGCCAGCTGCCCAAGTTTGAGGACGACGCCTATCACGTCTCGGGCGACAACTTTCTGATCCCCACCGCCGAGGTCGTGCTCACCAACCTGCACGCCGGCGAGGTTCTCGACGCCGACACCCTGCCGCGCCGCTACACCGCCTTCACTCCCTGCTTCCGCGAGGAGGCCGGTTCCGCCGGTCGCGACACCCGTGGCATCATCCGCCAGCACGAGTTCGACAAGGTCGAGATGGTCAAGTTCGCTAAGCCGGAGGAGTCCGACGAGGAGCTCGAGAGCATGACCGCCGAGGCCGAGTACCTGCTGCAGCAGCTGGGTCTTCCGTATCGCGTGATTAGCCTGTGCACCGGCGACCTGGGCTTCTCTGCCCGTCAGACCTACGACGTCGAGGTCTGGCTGCCGAGCTACAACGCCTACAAGGAGATCAGCTCCTGCTCCAACTGCGGTGACTTCCAGGCTCGCCGCGCCAACATCAAGTATCGCGACCCCGAGAACTTCAAGGGTTCGCGCTACCTGCACACCCTTAACGGTTCCGGCCTGCCGGCTGGTCGTACCATGGCTGCCATTCTGGAGAACTACCAGAACGCCGACGGCACCATCACGATCCCCGAGGTCCTGCGTCCCTACATGGGCGGCCTCGAGAAGATTGAGCCGGTCGCGTAACTTGGCTGCATAGGGGATATGCAAGGGCGCTCCTTCGGGGGCGCCCTTTTTGTGTACGGCCATACCATGCCGTGCGGACAGCTCGATAGAAAATACACGAACAAATGTTCTGTGTACATGCATCTACCTGCTATGCTTTTGCTAACTAAGAGCAAGAGAAAGGGGATGTGATGGAGCTGTTCGACGAGCGGGTTGTGTTGTTCCAGAGCGATGAGGGCGGGGAGCACCTGCTGGTAACGTGCGAGCCGTCGGGTATGGGTGGCTTGGTGGTTCGGCAGACGAGTGAGGGACCATTGACGCAATGGTGCTATGAGGAGTCGCCGCATGTGGTCGAGACGTTTGTGGCGCATGAGGCGCTTGTCGTCCTTGAGCACTTCTATGGCGTTGGAACTTCTAATCAGGTGGCCCGAATGCTGAGCATCTCGTTTACCGACTACGACTGTGCCCAACGGGTGCGGTCACTTCTGGGGGAGCTTGGCGTCGGGTTCGATGTGATTGAAAAGCCAATCGATCGCACGAGAAGCACTGATGCTTGTGGCACAGCGTGACAAATTGAGGCCCGCGCGAAAAAAGTTTGAGATTTTGCTTGACTCTAACGAACTAAAGTGGTTTTATATGTCTTGCGCTGCGGCGTTACCTCAGCTGGATAGAGGGTCTGACTACGAATCAGAACGTCATAGGTTCGAATCCTATACGCCGCACCAATTGAAATTGAAAGCCTCCGGCAACGGGGGCTTTTCTTTTATGCCGGCACTGCATGGATTCGAACCTCGGTCGAGGCGCGAGCGTGAAGCGGACGCGGAGCGTCCGTAGCGAGCGGGCGAGTCCGCCGGCAGGCGGGCGAAGCCGGTGCGGATCCGCGAAGCGGATGCGCGGAATCCTATACGCCGCACCAATTGAAATTGAAAGCCTCCGGCAACGGGGGCTTTTCTTTTATGCCGGCAGGCGGGCGAAGCCGGTGCGGATCAGCACGACAACTTAATCGGCGCTTCGTAAAAATTTTCCAAATTGTTGCTTGACCCATCGAAGGCTCACGTGCATAATAATCCGTGCGTTGCGGCGTTACCTCAGCTGGATAGAGGGTCTGACTACGAATCAGAACGTCATAGGTTCGAATCCTATACGCCGCACCAATTGAGTTTTAAGCCTCCGGAAACGGGGGCTTTTCCTTTACGGGGGCATTGCGGAGATTCGAACCTCGTTCGAGGCGCGAGCGTCAAGAAAACGCGGAGCGTTTTTAGCGAGCGGGCGAGTCCGCCGGCAGGCGGGCGAAGCCGGTGCGGATCCGCGCAGCGGATGCGCGGAATCCTATACGCCGCACCAATTGATTTTAAAGCTCCCGGCGACGGGGGCTTTTCTTATATCGCGATGCACCGAAGATCGTGCCAAGCCCTCCAAATGAGTAAAAATCAAATTCGATAACTTTTTTTGAAAAAACGCTTGACCATTATTCAGTCCATGTGCATAATAATCAACAAGTCGCGGCGTTACCTCAGCTGGATAGAGGGTCTGACTACGAATCAGAACGTCATAGGTTCGAATCCTATACGCCGCACCATTTGAGATTAAGGCTCTCGGCAACGGGGGCTTTTCTTTTACGTAAACACCGCATGGATTCGAACCTCGGTCGAGGCGCGGGCGTAAAGAAAACGCGGAGCGTTTTTAGCCCGCGGGCGAGTCCGCCGGCAGGCGGGCGAAGCCGGTGCGGATCCGCGAAGCGGATGCGCGGAATCCTATACGCCGCACCATTTGAGATTAAAGCTCCCGGCAACGGGGGCTTTTCTTTTAGGTAGACGTCGCATGGATTCGAACCTCGGTCAACGGGGACTATTTCTCATCGACTCGTGTAAGATTTCGAGTATGCGCCTCGGTGAGCCCGTGGCGCGCTCTTTCTTTAGACGACCGATCAGGGTGATATTTCGTGGCAGAGCGTCCGACATACAAGCTCAGGTTTCTCGATCCCAAAAAGCGCTTTCCGGCCATGCCCGAGCAGCCTGCGGGACGCTCGTATGGTGTGGTTTGGAAGCTCTTTGACGAGGACCCGCATGAATCATGCTATGTCGTCGAATTCGTCGGCAAAAGCCATGTGTCGCTTTTGGGCTACGTGAGCGTTTCGGGTGAGGTCTATAAGGTGGACCGTCCCGTTAACGAGGTATCGCTGCCCGACGATCCCGACATGCAACTGATTCTTGACGAGTCCGATTCCAACATCGGTGAGATTGCGGTCAGGGGTACCGATGGGACGATGCGCTCCCGGGCGCGAGTCATCGGCTCTCCCGAAGGCACCATGCGCGAACAATCCGATCGCGAGACGTGGAATTCGACGCGCAGCCTTCGCTACGGCGAGTTCATGGCCTCGATGTTCTTGCGTTACGTGATATTCGCCGATTCTGAAAACGCTGTCTCAGGCACGGCGGACGGTGACGGCCTTGACGAGGGCATGAAAAATGCCGTCGACAAGATTAAACTTGTTAAACTCCCCGAGCCGGTTGAGGTGTTGCTGGGTTTTGATTCCACGCCGCTGCCCGATGCAATCGAAACGTTGCTCTACCGCATTGACCATACAGATAATCCAAGTGGCATTGAGCGCTATGCCGCCGCTTTGATGGGCGAAGTTAATCTGCCTCGCCTGCGCACCATCGCGGCCAAAACCGAAATGAGCCTGGCGCGGATCGATCGCTCGAGGCTCTTCTATCTCAATTTTGACCGTAGCCTGCTGGACCAGGACGAGATCGATACCCTGTTTGCCGTCGAGTGCCGCCTGAACCGCCTATCGGGCATTCTTGAGCGTATTGGGGCAGGGTTGGGCCCCGTTGCTTCGTCGCCAAGCTTTGAGGGCTGCTCGCTCTTTGACCTATGGCATATCAGCAAGACGACAAACGACGTTCCTCGCCTGCTCGAAACGCTGCCGAATGACAACCCGTGGGCCAAGCCGGGGACGGTTGCGTGCCAGCCGGGTGGCGAGTGGGACGTTCGCACCCGCTTTGCACGTATCGTAGAAGCGCTCAACGTGGTCACGCGGCTCGACTACACCTATCGAGCGAACGTCGCCGAGGGCATCGTGCTGGTGCGATTTGGCCGCACGGTTGTCGATGCTATGCCGCAGCGCGAATACGATGCTCAAGATGACGCCTGGCGCGAGGTGGATGAGCCTAAGCGCACGGCATGGGCTACCGAGCACGATGCGCGTATTGCGCTTACGCTCGCGGCGGCTTGCTTTGCTTCGGGCGCTCACATCACGCGCTGCTACGTGCAGATTGCGGCTCCCGACGGCGAGCAGGGCGAGCGCGTTGTCGAAACGTATTCCTTTGGCCGTGCGGCCTATCTGGCCGATTGCGTTTCTGCCGCCAAGGATCTTGAGAGCATGGATATGGACGACATGCCCTGCAAGCATTTGCTCGAGGCATATGAGGCGGATGCGCCGGACATGATTGAGCCTGCAGAGGTTCACGCCCGACCACGTGATGACCATCGTCCATTGCCGCCTGCGCTTCGCGATTTGCTGCTTGCCGACACGGTGGATGAGCTGGAGGTCATGGAGGAGGACAACGATCCGTATGTCGCCCGTGTCGTCGAGCTGCGTGAGCAATCCAAAGTTGACCGAGCCGGTGCTTTCGAGGGCTTTTCTCGCCTTGTCGAGGAGCTGGAAGCCAAGTGTACTGTTGCTGAGCTTTTGGCGACGGGCCCGGTGCAGACCCAGTTCTGCGACAACCAGCTGGTGCGCATGGTGCTGCCGGTGATGGAGGAGGACCGTTCCGTGCGTATCCTTCGCGCTCCCGATGCGCTGTATTTTGCCCAGCACGAGATCTGCAGCTTTTACGCCGAACAAGAGGACTTTGAGCGTGCGCTGCCCGAGGTGCGTCGTCTCTACGATTTGGCGCGCTCGTCCATGCAGTCTCACTTTGCCCTAATCAACGTGCTAGCACGCCTGGAGCGCTATGACGAGATTATCGAGGTAGCGCGCCACGGCCTGCGCATTGCCAGTGACCGGCCTTCGATCGGTTACCTGTTCTATCGCCTGGCATTCGCCTACTGGAACTGCGACCAGCTCGAGCTGGCGCTGGCATGTTATCGCCTGGTGCCGCGCGGCGAGGAGTCGGGCGGCAGTGCGCAGGAGGAAATGCAGGGCCTTATGAACGAGATGGGCGTCATCAAACCGCCCACGTTTGAGGAGGCTGTCGAGACCATCCGCAAGGCAGGTCTTGAGCTGCCGCCGGTGCCCGCCGTGACCAATCAACTCGCGGATGCCGCCGTGCAGCTCGTCGATAACGGCTTCTTTTTCTTGGCGCGCGGCTGCATCTATCAAATGTGGCGCACCATGGGCAACGATGAGCTCGGCTCCCTCAACCGCTCGCTGGGGTAGGGGCGGTATAGAGGGGCCGCACCGCGCTATTTGTATCGGCGCGGGCGGGAGGACCCGACAGAATCGGTAAGGCATAAAGCCGCCGAGCCTGCTAAAACTGTTAAACTCTGCTAAAGTTGCTAAACTTTGTTAAAGTTGTTAAAACTGGCAGAGGAGGTCGAATGTCAAAAGCTATTAATCCCTTTAAGCCAACAGCGGGCATGAATCCACCTGAGCTTATCGGACGCGACGCTGTTTTGGATGACTTTGCCGAGGCTCTTGAGAATGGCCCTGGTGCCCCCGATCGACTCATGCGCATCTCGGGTGTCCGAGGCACGGGTAAAACGGTGCTCCTCAACGCATTGGGCGATCTTGCGCGCAAAAAAGGATTCGAGGTTGTCGACGTCGCCTCAAATGCCGGTTTTTGCGACAGAATTCTCGAGGCCCTGCAGCGAAATGTTCGTCTTGCATCAATGTCGATTTCCCCATCGATTTTAGGAGTCAGCCTTGGCTCCGTGGAGCTGTCGAAGTCAGCCTCTCATCTGGGCGAGGCGATGTACGATGCCGCGAAGCGAGGTGGTTTGCTCATCACACTCGATGAGATTCAGGACGCCTCAACTGAGGAAATGCGCGAGCTGGGTAATGAAATGCAGCTCTTGATTCGCCAAGGGGCGAATGTCGCCTTTGCATTCGCTGGTTTGCCAACCTCTGTGGATGGCGTGGTGGTGGATGATACGTTGACGTTCCTTCAGAGGGCGAAGCATATCGAACTCACGCGGCTTTCAGATTTTGAAGTCGGCGGATCGTTTGAGGATACGATGAGGCGTGCGGGCAAGGAACTCGACGAAGGCGTTGCTGAGCTTTTGACAAAGGCTTCGGCAGGCTATCCCTTTATGGTCCAGTTGGTCGGATATTACGCTTGGCAGGTTGCTGCGCGCAGCGGGTCGGAGAGCGTGAGTGAAGAGGCGGCTCGCAAGGGTGTCCAGGCGGCTCTTGATAGTTTCAATGCCATGGTGATTGCCCCCGCGCTGCGCAGGGTGTCGGAGCGGCAGTTTCAATATCTCGCGGCGATGGCGCAATGCGAAGGCGGCGAGATTACGAACGGTGATATTGCCAAAAAGATGGGATTGCCGGCGAATAAAGTCGGGTCGTATCGCAAACGTTTGATCGATACGGGACTGATTGAGCCTGCTGGCTACGGCTGTGTTTCGTTTGCAATTCCGTACATGCGCGATTATCTGTTGGAGACCGTTCGAGCGGACTAATAAAGACTGGAGGCACCGACGCCGCCGCTGGGGTTGCCCCGTATCTTTGTCTAAATCTGTAACATCTGGACGAAGATTCGGCCTGTAACTGTTACAGATTGAGATGATTGGCTGAGACGTCTCCTGGCAAATTGGAATCGCTCCAAAATTCCCCCTTGCCCATCCTCGACTGTTTGGTTACTATAGAACGGCTGTTACGGAGAGCTGACCGAGAGGCCGAAGGTGCTCGCCTGCTAAGCGAGTATGCCCCAAAAGGGCATCTGGGGTTCGAATCCCCAGCTCTCCGCCAGTAAGACTTTAAAAAAGGGTTCCGAAAGGGACCCTTTTTTAGTTGAACCACGTTAGCTGGGGATTCGAACCCTCAAAAAATGAGGCGCCCCGTTGGACGCCTCATTTTGGTTCGATGTGATAACGCTTTGGCCCTACATCTTGGGAGCCTTGGCTACGGTCTCGCTCTCGGCTGTGAGCGGGCGGTTGTCGATGCGGCGGCCCAGGCGGTCGAGCTTCACGAGCAGCCACTCGATGGGATTGGGCCCCGTTCCTTCCTCGTCGGCAACCAGGTCCATGACGGCAATCTTGGTGCCGTCCTGCTTAAGCGTAACGCTGCCCACCTTATCGCCAACATGCACCGTGCCCGAAAGGTCATCGTAGCTAACCTTTTCGGTCACTTCGCCGGCGAGTGAGAACACCGTTGCCTGCGCGGCGGGGTCGGCGAGCGTGGCGTCGATTGTCTTGTCCGTCCAATCTGTCTGGCTAATACGTGCCATGAGCGGGTTGCCGTTGGCGGTCTTCTCCTGCGTGTTGGCGATCGCGACCGTGGCCTTGTGGCCGTAGTACCAGTTGGCAAGGGTGGCTGTATCGGTAAAGCGCTGGTCGTTGGTGGTGGAGTTCAAAATAACGGTGTAGATTTCGTCGCCGTCGCGGTTGTAGGCGCTCGTAAAGCAATAGCCCGCGTCGTCGGTGGTGCCGGTCTTGCCGCCAATGTTTCCGTCCTGACCGAGCAAAACGTTGTGCGTGTCCATGGAATGCGAATGGTCTGAGCCATCGGCGCCCGTGACCTCAATCCAAGAATCCTCGCTCGCCACGACCTCGCGGAACGTGTCGTTTTTCATGGCCTCCTGCATCATCAGTGCCACGTCATGTGCTGTCGAGTGCATATCACCGGCCCACTCGTCAAAATCCAGGCCGTGCGGATTCTCGAAGACCGTGCCGGTGCAGCCGAGCTTTTTGGCGCGCTCGTTCATGGCCTTCACAAAGGTTGCCTCGGCGTTTTTGGTCTTGGGGTCGATCTTTTTGCCCACGTACTCGGCAAGCACGGTGGCGGCGTCGTTGCCCGAGGGGATCATCAGGCCGCGTAGTGCCTGTTCCACGGTGAGCTCGTCGCCTTCGAGCAGGCCGGCAGTCGAGTTGCCTACGGTGGCGGCAGCATTGCTCACCGTGACCTTCTCGTCCATCTTGCAGTTTTCGACGGTCAGGATTGCGGTCATGACCTTGGTGATCGAGGCAATCTTGACCTGTTCATCGGCGCCGCGTCCATAGTAGACGGTGCCGTCCTTGCCCATAACAAGGGCATTCGTCGCCTCGATATCGGGCAGGTTTTCTGTCGTGATGCCGCGGACGTCGGCGGTCTTGCCGCAGACGTCGTCGGTCGTGAGCACTTGGGCGCCGGCAACAGCGGGCACGCCGGCAACAAGGGCGATGGCGCAGGCAAAGCCGGCGGCAAGTGCATGAAGGCGGACAGTTATACGGGAGGGATATGAAGTCACGGCTATTCGCTTTCGACGATGGATGCATATTTGTTCAAGTATATCCTGCGAAACAGCGGGCCGTGAATCCTTTACGAAACGGTGGTGTCTGTGGCGCGAAATGCGCGCCAGATGCTATTCAGCTAATCATTCGAATCATCTTCAAGCTTAAGCTCGAAGATATAGTTAACGCTGCTGTCATCGTCGGCTCTATAGGTGACTCCATTGTGGATACAACCAGTATAAAAAGAATCATTAAATATCTTTTTTGCTGCCGTATGGGTGCCGACCGTGGGGTCACAAGCAAGAATGATTGCGCTAGAGAGCTCCTCGAGGGTTTCGTCGCAATTGTATTCATCTGCGTCTACGTAGAGCTTGATATCGCAACCATCGTCGTCGTAGTACAGAGATGCGACATTGTCGCCATATCCGTCGCTAATTTCATAGCAATCGTAATCGCTGTCGTAGTCGCCATAGTCATAGGCATTGTCCGAAAAGCCGTTTGCGCTGTCGATTACAGACGATATTTCCGGAACATCGGGGTTTGCGCCATACGGTGAAATAGTTGAGCCAACGGAGCCCAGATAACCAATCAGGCACGCGCAGAGTGCGGAGGACAGCATTACGCATGCAGCTTGTTTCGGAAGATCCATCTTTTTAAACTTATCGAGCATTGGGACTGCTCCTTACGAATCGAGCCTCCAGTGGGCTTTCTTGTAAATAATGCTATTGATTCAGAATGCGTTGCTTGTAGCTCTCATATTCCTCGGGAGTGATTGCCCCTGCATCAAGAAGCGTTTTGAGCTCTTTTAGCATGGCAATCGTTTGCTCAACGGGGACTTGCGCAGGACTGTTGCGCGGATGATTTAAAGCCAGAGGGGCGTCTGCAACGGTGATTTCTGCCTGCTCAGACTCGTTTACGACGTTTTTAGATTTAATGGGCTTCTGTATAAAGAGGGCCATGGAGAACAACGTCCAAAGGGAAATGTATTGGAGCAGCGCGCTTACGTTGTATGTTGGATCAGCATTTCCTTGGACAAAAGGGGCCAGCTTGAGTCCCCAGCAGAATCCGGCGATAAGAACGAGTGCGCTAAAACAGAAAGCCGGGGTTAGCTCGGTTTTGTCGCTGAATTTTACGCCGATTAGATATACGGCAATGGTGAGAAGATCAAGTGGCAGGAGATAAAACGGGGAGGATTGCAACAAGATAATGATGTCTGATAGCGCCATGGAGACAAGAGCTGCGTATAAAACAGATTGCTTTCCTATATGCTTCGTGAATAGGTAAACTCCGATGAGAAAAACGGGTAGTGCCGTCATGGCAAAGCGCCAAGCAATTTTGACGAAAACCAATAGGGCTGTTATTGGCAAGAGCACAACTTCAGAAAGATGTTCGATGTCACTCATGCCGGAGAAGAGGTTATTTAAATCGATGGCGTCAATGAACCCATTTTCAAATGATCCATCACTAAAAAGGAAAATGTAATAGAAGGAGAAGAATAGATAACAGACGGTTGCGATTGCTGCTGCTAATGCGAACTTATTATTCTTAAGCAGGTATTTCGTCTTGGTGAGCATTATTAAAACCACCCCTTATGGCCGAGGACATACTGGACTTCAAAGTCGCTATCAGTTTTTGTGAGGTAGATGATTCCCTCGATGAAGGAAATCAGGTTCATGACTAAAGGCCCAATAATTAAGGCTCTGTTAGACCAGGATTGACATACATGTGTCCCCACGGTGCCATATCGTTGACCCCATAGACCGCGATGATGGGGGCAGCATGAACGCCG
>JAHAAK010000072.1 GCA_018376905.1 Collinsella sp.
CCAGAGCGGCGGGTCATCCGTGCCGTTTCGCTGACGGCATCTAATCGGGTTCTCCCACGCATACGCAACTTCCTCGCTGGTAAGCCCGTGCTTGAGGGCATTCCCATGCACTCTGACCACTGCCGCTCTCCTTTCTTTCCCAATAAGTATACCAGATTAGTATACCTGATTAAAGCACCTGATTATCGAGCGGTCGCGCTGGGGCTTCGTGGCCGTCAAGCTCCCTTCTGGCACCCCTCATATCCCCGACTTCATCGAGCAGAGACCACTCGCCCATCTCCCTCGACAGCCCTTCCATCTCCACGACCTTCTCCCTGGCACCGTTGACGAGCACCTTCTCCGCTCGTCTGCCGTCACGTGCCGTCATGAAGTCGCGACCGGCCGCGAGCGCGGCCTTGCAAATCGGGTTCTCGGCGAACTCGGCGAGCTTGGCCTTGAAGCTACCGAGGAACCCCCTAACCGACAGGCACTCGGCTATCTGCGCCAGCTCGGCCTTGATGCGCTCGAACCTCGCGGCGAAGCCCTCGACCTGCGACCTGCACTCGGCGAGCTGCGCCCGGGTGGATGCAAGCTCCTCCCGTGCCGCTTCGAGCTGCTCGGCCTTCTCGTCCAGCTCGGACTGAACTCGGCGGCTCTCGGCCTTGTATTCGGCCACGGACTTGTGCCGCCTTGCCGGTTGACCCTCCAAGCGCTTCTCACCCCTAGAAAGGCCGTATAGCGCCCCTACGCGCCCGTAGAACCTGTCCTGCATCGCACCGAGCGCCGCCTTGTCAGGGAAGAACCCCTTCCACGAGAGCTTGCCGTCTTTCAGCGGCACGAAGCCGAAGTGGGCGTGCGGGGTCTCTTCGTCCATATGCACCGTGAAGTGCACCAGATTCGACTCCCCGAATTCCTCGCGGCAGAACCCGAGCGCGTCCTCGAAGAAGTCCCTCACCTCCTCGGCGCTCGCGCCCTCGAAGAACTCTGGGCTTGCCGTCACGATGCCCTCGACGAGCCTCACGGCATCCTTGCGCACCTTGCGGGTTCCCTTGTAGCCCGCGTCAATCCTCGCCTGCACCTCGCCCTCGTAGTCGGCGTGCGGACACAACTCTCGGTTCATCCGGGTTCGGGACTGGTCTATGTCCGGGTTCGTGTGCTTCCCCGGCTCGCGGTCGTTGTGGTACTGCATGGCACCTACCTCGGCACCCTTGCACTTCTGGACTCGAAGGATTGCGTACTGCTTACCCATCGGCGGCGGCACCTCCCGGCTTTTGGAACAAAAGGGTAACGCACTCCCCTTTTGCCTACGGAAAAGGGGGCGCGCCGACAGTGTAGCACTGTCGGTTCTCCGCGACTTAGGGTCGCTCCGCGCCTACGGCTTGGCGGCACGCGGCGGCGCGTGCATGAGGGGGCAAGCCCCCTCAAACTCCCCCAAGGGTCGGGGGTCGTGGGTCGGCACCCCCCTGCGCGGGGGTCGCAGAAAGCCCCGCGCAGCAGCATCCCCAAATCAACCTTCGTCGAGACTTGGGCAAGGAAAGGGTCGATGGAGCAGAGCGTCCATCGACCCTTAATCAAGTCTGGTCTATTCGGTTGCCCGTCGCGTCAATTCCGCTGTCGGTGAACGAGGGTTCCGAGATCCGCATACGCGGAACTCTCCACCCCCGTAGTCACCGACAGCTACATTGACCCGACTACTGCATCGCACCAGCCGTGCGCTTCCGCCAGCATGAGGGCAGCAGCGCCTTCTGGGAGCCTTACAAGCGGCGTTCTGAGGTATTCCCTAACCTTTGGCCGACTACTGCGTCCGAGCATGTTGATGAGCGTCTCAACGTCCTCGTTTCTCTCTGCCTTCTCAGCCAGCATGATTCCGATAACGCGGATGTAGTCCTTTGTCCCAGATTCACTGTGCCATGCGTGCACCTGCGGCCAGTGTTCC
>JAHAAK010000073.1 GCA_018376905.1 Collinsella sp.
CAGGAAGCCAAGGAAGTAGAAGGGCACGAGCTGCTTGGTGAGCACCAGGCGGCCGAGCATGGCGAAGCCCATGGCAGGCAGGATGTTGGCGGCAACGCCAAAGCCAGCAAGGACAAAGGGCGGGATGAAGTCGAGCAGGCCCTGGATGGCGTCAGCACCCAGATAGAACGACAGCGAGCACAGCAGGAACGCCATGATGATACCGGTCAAACCGATCAGGAAGTGCATCGCATAGACACCCTTAAGGTTGCCCTGGCCGGAAAAGACATCAGCGCGGTCAACCAGGATCGGCAGGGCGGCGTTGAGGATGTTCTTGATGGCAAGGCACAGCGTGGCGATGGGCATGGCAAGCGCGATGGCTGCCTCGGTGCTCTGGCCCAGCTGGATAGCGAAGGCGCAGGCGAGCACGCCGCCAATCGTCTCATCAGGCGGCACGTAGGCGCCGATGGAGATCGAGCCCATGAACAGCAGCTCCAGACTCGCACCGATCGCGAGGCCGGACTGCAGGTCCCCCAGCACCAGGCCCACGAGCGGGCACAGGACGATGGGGCGGAACGCATAGAGCGTACCGAGCTGACAGTCGAACTTACCAAATGCGGCGATAAGTCCGATGAGGATTGCTTGGGTAAGCATATATCCCCCTTTCCTAATAGGACACTACGAAGAGCTCAGACTCTTCGAAATTGAACGCCTAGAGCACGCTGGCGCAGTCAACCTTGGGGTCATCGGCCAGGGGTCGAATCTCGACTTCAACGCCACGATCCAGCATCTCGCGCACATCGGCTTCCTCGGCCGCGGTCAGGAAGATCTGACGAGAGACCTGACGCGCATCGGGACGCTTCTCGTCCTTGGGCTTGGTGTTACCCAGGTTGACCGACTTGATCTGCGGGCAGCCCTCAACAAGCTGCTTTGCCTCAGCAATAGTGGCGACACAGATGATCATCTTGTACTTGTCGGTCACGCCCGAGTTGATAGCTTCGATTGCATGCTCCATATCTTTGATGACGAGCTTGCAGCCGGCAGGCTTGCCCATCTTGAGCGTCGTCTTCCACACCGGGTCGTTAGCGACCTTATCGCCCACGCAGAAGATGCAGTTGGAGCCAAGGCCCTGAACCCAGGAAACTGCGACCTGGCCATGAAGCAGGCGATGGTCAACGCGAAGTAGCTGAATCATAATGTGACCCCCCAAAGGTCTTGTGCCGTCTTACGGCGTGTCAGTAGGTGCTGCGGATTAGAACTCTTCTTCCTCGTCGTCATCGACCAAAAGATCGTTGACAAACTTCACGCGCGTATCGTCCGCAGCGACGATGGCGCGAATCGTCTCCTCAACCGGCGCCGACTCGTCAGAGAACAGCAACTGGATGAGGAGAGGAAGGTTCATGTTGGTAACGAGGTACGTGCGGGGACGCGTCTGGACGATCTTGGTGAACTCGTTGTTGACGCTGCCGCCAAAGAGGTCGGTGCAGACAACGACATCATCGTCAGCAGACATGCCTGCCAGCAGTTTTTGGGCCTCCTCGGCCACGTCCATGCGGCCATCGACGAACATCGAAAGATCATGGACGTTGTCGCGAGCGCCCGAGAGCAGCTCGACGCTCTCCTTGATGCCGGTAGCGAAGTGCGCATGGCTGGCGATGATGTACTGTCTCATTCTGTGTTCCTCTCAATAGCCCGGCACGTTCCCGCACCCGTTTTCTTTAGTAGTCGAACTGGTGATAGTAGCGACGATACTTGAGGTTATGCTTGGTGACCGTCTCGTAGTAGCGAGCCAGGCGGTCGGTCACGAGCACCGTCAGAATCCACGGGGAGACGATGACGCGGAACTCGTCGTCAAGGCCGGGGATCGCGAACTCGGCGGTGTCGATGATGTTGATGTCGGTGTCGCCGGTCACGCCGCGGGTCAGGAAC
>JAHAAK010000040.1 GCA_018376905.1 Collinsella sp.
CGTGCAGCGTGCGCGGTCCCTCCCGACGGGAAACGAAAAAGCCCGGTTTAAAACCGGGCTCGAACAAACACGCCTATTGACAATGGCTTTCTCATATTATAAGGGCATGCTCGGCTTTATGGCCTACATCAGCAACAGCAGCGATTTCACCGCCACACAGAAAAAGAACGCCCAGGATGCCGTATCGATGCTGACTGGTGCTGAGGACAAGGCCGACTGGTATGACCAGTACGTCGATCAGGATATGTCTCGCGACACCAACCCGCTCTCCCTGGAGCAGATGCGCAACGCCTTGACATATCTCGACACCCAGAACAACCTCCGCAAGGCGAACGGTCAGTCGGCGCTCAGCGTCAGCCTCCGCATGACTGCGGCAGCCGCCCTTAATGTATCATATTCATCGAACATCTGGGGACACTCGGGCTGCTACTGGGACAATGGAGAAAATCTTGCCGGCGGCGGCGGTGCATATACCGGCGGCGAGACCGAGGATACGCTTGGCTGGCCATATACCGGTCTCTACACTCAGGAAAAAGAGGCATTCGATAAGTACGTCGAGAAGAATAGTGACCTTGGGAACCATCGATATGATTCCTACTATATCTACCAGCACTACAGCAGCATCTACCATGAGTGCGGGCACTATCTCAACATCATCGATGCCGGCACGAAGGCTATCGGCATCGCGACTGGTAGCGGTAAGAACACCGATTCCGAGGTAACAATCTTCGATTACAGCTCTTTTGACAGTGAGGCTGATTTCACGGTCTCCGAGTTCAAGAAGCTCCTGAACGACTACATCGATTCCGCCTACAATGCAGGCGGTACTCAGGAGCAGAAGGAGCAGCTGAAGCAGCTTCAGAATAAGCTGGCAGAGGCACAGAAGAACTTTGGTACTACCAAGGAAGCTTACTTCGCAGCGGTAAATAAGCAGGATGCGGCACATGACGCTTATACCGCGGCCGACACGAACGTGAACACCGCCAAGGGCGAGTACGAGAAGGCTAAGTCCGGCACCGCCGCCGCGAAGACGGTATACGACGCCGCCGAAGCCAAACTCAAGGGTATCGACGTCAAGACGCCCCAGACCAAGCTCGATGCCGCCAAGAGCGAGGCCGCTACTGCCCAGGCAGCTCTCGATAAGGCAAACGCCACGCTTGCTGACAGCAAGACGAAGGCAGCCGATGCCGCTGCTCACAAGGCGAAGGCTCGTAGCGCCCGCGATGCCGCCAAGGTAAAGTCCGACCAGGCCAATGAGGCGTATGACAACGCCACTGCTTCGGTCAAGGACCTTACCGCTAAGTACGATGCCGCCAAGACGGACCTTGCGAACAAGCAGGGCACGCTTAACGATGCCAAGAAGGCTGACGGCGCTGCCCAGGCTGGCGTTGACAAGGCTCAGGCCGCAGATGCGCACGCCGCGACCGCTCTTTCGGACGCCAAGCAGGTAGTTGCCGCCAAGAAGCAGGCCCTGTCCGACGCACAGGAGAAGGTCAAGGCCGCTGAGGGCGAGCTGGCCACCGCAAACAATGCCTTCGAGCGCTTCGCCGGCGCCCAGAAGGTGGTCGACGACGCCAAGGTCGCCTATGACGCTGCCGTCGCCGGTGTCGCCGATGCCCAGAAGCAGCTCGAGGCCGCCAATGAAGCCGTCATCGATGCGAACCTCGAGATCGTCAAGGCCAAGGCCGAGCTTGCCAACGACGAGGCACTCAAGGCCGATCTTGAGGCTGTCGACCACAAGGCCTCTCTTGCCGCGGGCACGACGGGCAACGAGAAGCTGGTTAAGCTGAACGCTGCCTACGCTCGCTACAAGGCTGCCGTCGATGCTGCCGCTGGTCTCAAGGCTGCCCTGAGCGATGCCGATGCCAAGCTGTCCGATGCCAACGACGCCTATGCCGCCGCACTGGCCGAGCTCGGAGATGCCAAGGATGCCCTGGCTGCCGCTCAGGCCGAGTACGACAAGTATCATCCCAAGGCCGAGCCGCAGAGCAAGCCGCAGACCAAGCCTCAGGTTGCGCAGGCTGCTGCAAAGGTCCCCGTTGCCAAGAAACAGGCCGCGCCTGCCGCGCTCGCCCAGACGGGTGACACCTCCGCGCTCGCGGGCGAGGTCTTCGTCATCGGCGGTGTGACGCTCGTAGCTGCGGGCGTGACGCTGGGCGATCGTCGTCGCAAGCAGATGTAGTATTTTGAGTACTGGTCTCGCAATGATCTGCGGTTTATTGCGAGACCGACTCGATCGCTCAACCGATAAGGCCGGCGTGCTGTGATACGCAGCGCGCCGGCCTTTCTCTATATCGGCATCAAAAAGCCCGGTCGGCAGCCACAAAAGCTACCGACCGGGCAAGCCGTAGGCAATATGATTGCGACCGGGCTGTCGCTAAGGTACGAGCGAACAGCTGCTTAGCTTAGCCCAGCAGGCTCAGGCCAACAGAGACAAACGCCAGGATAACGCCGACGATGGACTCGCCGCCCAGCAGGCCGCTGGCAACGACCAGGCCCTGCTCCTGGAAGGCGGCATCCTTGGCGGCCTTCTCCTCGTCCGAAAGACCGGCCTCGGCGTCGCGGTGTGCGGCCCACTTGTCGTAGGCGAGCTTAACGCAGGAGCCCAAGAAGGCCGTGAGCGACATGTAGAACGGCAGGTACACGCCCAGGCCGATCATCATGGCCGGAATGCCGAGCCAGTACATGACGATACCGGCGATAAAGCCGCCTGCGAACCACGGCACGCTCGGGATACCCGAGACCATGGTGGCGACCACGCTTGCCTGCGCGGCCACAAAGCTCTTGTCGGGGCCGAAGGCGTCCGGACCATAGGCGGTGACGAGCGCGACCATGACAGCGGCAGCGACCAGGGCGCCCACGATGCCGCCAATGGCCTGGCCGACCCACTGTGCGCGCGGGTTGGTACCCAGTACGGCTCCGGCCTTAAAGTCGTTCATGACGTCGCCAGCAAGGCCGCACGCCACGGCCACGATGCCGGCGATAAAGAACAGCTTGACCTGCGCGAGCTGCGCGAAAGCTGCCACGATGAGCATGACGATGAGGCCAAAGATCTCCATGGGATCGATGCCCGTCTGGCCGCAGCTCTGAGCGCTCATGATGGTGGTGACAAAGGTGAACAGCGTGACGATGACGGCCGGAACGGGACCAAGGTCAAGCACGATGGCGATGATCACGGCGATGGCGGCAGCGCCCAGGCCGATGATGCCGGCGTCGAGCTTAAGGGAGCCCGAGATGAGCGACTGCTCGTCGGTGTCGGTGGAGCTGTCGGCGGCAAGACCGCGGACGATGCCGGCGACCTGCGGTAGGATGTCCTTGAGGACGACGGCGACGCCAAAGCCCATCATAAGACCCATACCGAGGGACTTGACGATGCCCTGCGCGGTTACGACGTCGAACAGACCGGCAGCGGTGCCGCCGACGATGATGCCAAAGTTGCCCAGCAGCGCGCCGGCAAACCAGAACGCGACGGGGGCGAAGCCCACCAAAAAGCCGATGGACAGCAACATGGGCGAGTTGTAGATGGCAAAGGTCACGCCGGGGATATTGAGCGAGCACAGCATGCTAGGCACCACGCCCAGAGCGTCACGAAGCACGCTGTAGATGCCTGCGATGGCCATGGAGCCAAAGAGCTGCTTGCCGGTTTTGCCGCCAGCCTCGGTCGCGCGCAAGGTCTGAGCTGCGGCGTTGCCGGTGGGGAACTCAAGCGCGGCGTCCACAATAAAGTGACGGTGGATGAGCGCGGTGGCCAGCAGGCCCAGGATGGTGCCGGCGAGTGCCACGATAAACATGTCGAGCCAGCTGATCTGGTCGGCATAGCCCAGCATCCAGGCGCCCGGGATGGTAAACGCCAGACCGCCGGCGACCATGGCGCCTGCGGACATGATGGTGTGGGTGACGTTTGCCTCGTTGAGGCTGGCGTTGCCCATGAGCTTAAGGAAGAACAGCGAAATGACGGCAGCGAAAATGATCGGCCAGGGGAGCGCACCCATCTTGAGGGCGGTATAGGCCGAGCTTGCCGTGATGATCACGCAGCCAAGGACGCCGATGACGACGCCGCGCAGCGTGAGTTGCCCGCGCATCGAAGCGCGGTTCGAGGGATTGCTCATATAAAACTCCTTTGCGTATATCCGCTTCCCCCGGGAGCGCCGTTACGGATACGGCGCGGGAAGTCGGGTTACCAAGGGCCGCCGCGTGAGCTCGCAAACGACCGCGCACCAGTATAGCCGCAAGCTAGTCATTTTGGGATGACTGGTTTAGGTAGGCGATATACTGCTGGGCAGACGAAAGGAGCGCCGACGATGCTTAATGGGTGCGCATATATATTGACGGTCGACGTGGGCAACACGTTCATTCGCTTTGGCCTGTTTGCAGAGGATTCGGCCGCGGCGCAGGAATGTCCGCTTGCGACGTGCGAGATCACCACGCCGGCCCGTATTACGGCCGACGAAGCGCGCATGCGACTTGTACAGGTCATGGGCGCGCTCGCCGCAGATGCGGGTGTGCCCGGGGCGCTCGTACCCGCCGCGGCTGTGCTGAGCTGTGTGGTCCCGGCGCTCGAGCGCCCGTGGAGGGCAGCACTTTCCCGTACCTGCACGGGGCGCGTACTCACGGTGGGGCCGGGACTTAAGACCGGCATGCCCGTGCACTACGATGACCCGGCCGAGATCGGTCCCGACCGCATCGCCGACGCCGTGGCTGCCCGCGCCGTCTACGGCTCGCCGTGCATCGTGATTGACCTGGGCACCACGACCAATATCGAGGTCATCGACGCGCATGGTACCTTTGTCGGCGGCGTTATCGCGCCGGGCCTGGCCCTCGGCGCCCGCTCGCTTTCGGCGGCAGCAGCGCGCCTGCCTCAGGTTGAGCCCTCGGCGCCAACACACGTCATCGGCCGCAACACGCGCGAGGCCATGCGCTCGGGTGTGGTTTTGGGCGAGGTGGCGCGCATCGACGGCATGCTCGACATGGTGCTTGCCGAGATGCGCGCGACCAAGGCCGCGGGGGAGGGCAGCGTGCCCATCGTCATTACCGGCGACGATGCCGAGGCGCTTGCGGCCCTTGTCGGCCATAGCCTGACGGTCGACGATGCGCTGACGTTGCGGGGTCTCGCCGAGCTCTACCACATCAACCAAAAGCCCCGCCGCGCGTAGCGATGGGGGCGATGGGACAAAAACGTCTCCACCTTCCACCTGCTACAATGGGTCAAACTATTGCGATTTCGGAGGTGTCTGCCATGTCGGACGATCTTCATCAAACCGCGTCGGGCAAGCGCCGCGACGTTATTAGCTGGGATGAGTTCTTTATGAGCGTGGCCATCGCCGCGCAGCGCCGCAGTAAGGACCCCAACACGCAGGTGGGCGCGTGCATCGCCAACACCAACCACCGCATCCTTTCGGTGGGCTACAACGGTACGCCCTCGGCACTCAACGACGACTTTTTCCCGTGGGGCACGAGCGACGATCCGTTGCAGGATAAGCACAACTACGTGGTGCATGCCGAGGCCAACGCCGTGCTCAACTATCGCGGTTCACTCAAAGACCTTGAGGGTTCCACGGTCTACGTCACGCTGTTTCCGTGCCACGACTGCGCCAAGATCCTGGCGCAGGTGGGCGTGGGCGAGGTCGTCTACCTGGACAATAAGTATGCCGACACCGATGACGGCCGTATCAGCCGCCGCATTCTCGACTCCTGCGGCATCAGCTACCGCCAGGTCATCGTCGATGTTCAGATTGGTACCGGGGGACAAGCTCAGCAGTAATATGCGTTGTCGCCATCTGACGACGAACGCAGCTCAAAGAGCCCCGTCCCAAATTGACTACTCGTGAAAGTCGCGTCTGCGCGCATGGACGGCTCGTGAGCGGGTACATGGCTGTAGTAACATAGCTTCTGTCCGCGGGCGTGCCCGCGTTATTGTGAGAAAGGAGCCCCTGTGGCTGTTAACGAAGAGCTGCTTAAGAAGGTTCTTGAAGAGATTCGCCCCAACCTGCAGGCCGACGGCGGCGATATGGAGTATGTGGGCGTCGACGACGAGGGCGTCGTCAAGCTGGAGCTGCAGGGCGCCTGCGCCGGCTGCCCCATGAGCTCGCTAACCCTTTCCATGGGTATCGAGCGCATCCTGAAGGAGCACGTGCCCGGCGTTACCCGCGTCGAGCAGGTCAATGCTTCCGGCGAGGCCGAGGACCTGTACGACGAGTACGCGCCGTTCTAAGATGCGAAAGCTGCGGACGGTACGCTCCGCATAGACGTTACGCCCAGATATGCGGCTGCGAGCGCAAGGCCCGCGGCCGCATTTGTATGTAGGGAGCAGGGGGATCGATATGCTCAACGACCTCTACCACATGCTTGACCCCGTCGCGATCTCGGCGGGTCCCATCACCATCTACTGGTACGGCCTGGCCTACGTGGTCGGCGCTCTACTCACGGCGGTCGTTATGTACCGCACGCAGCGTCGTTGGGGCTTCGACATTACGATTGATGACCTGACGAGCGTCGTGGTCGGCGCGGTCTTTGGCCTCATTATCGGCGCGCGCCTGTTTTACGTCGTCTTTTACGGCGATGGCTACTATTGGACCCACCCGCTCGAGATCTTTGCCACCAACGAGGGCGGTATGAGCTTCCACGGTGGCCTGGTCGGCGGCATCTTGGGCGGCATCATCGTGTGCCGCATGTATAAGCTCGACGCCTGGACCATCGCCGACCTTGCTGTGATCGGCGCCCCGCTGGCGCTGTGCCTGGGACGTTGCGCCAACTTCGTGAACGGTGAGCTGTGGGGTAAGCCGACCGATCTGCCTTGGGGTGTGGTCTTTGGCGGCACCGCGGGCGATATGCCGCGCCATCCCTCCCAGCTCTACGAGGCGTTTCTTGAGGGCGTCGTGCTCTTCTGTATTTTGCAGGTGCTCAGCCGCAAAAAGCCGCTACTGCCCCAGGGCACGTTTATGGGCGTGTTCGTGATGGGGTACGGCATCGTCCGCTTTCTCGTTGAGTTCGTGCGCGTGCCCGATGCCCAGCTGGGCTATCTGCTGGGAGGCGTCATCACTATGGGCCAGCTGCTGAGTTTGCCGCTCGTGATCGCCGGCCTGGCGCTCATCATCTTCGCCCGGCACCGCAACCAGCCCCAGCGCGTCTACCTGGACGCCTAGCCACCACATACCACCACAAAGGGAAAGACACCTTGGTGGTGGTTATGCCGGACAACGATGACAGAACCGTAACGTTTCCCCAGATAAAACCTGCCAAAATAAACCTGTCCCTTTTTGGCAGGTTTCTAGAAAGGCTTTCGGACTGTGAAGGATTCCGACCTCTCCACAACGGCTGCGCGCGACGCTGCCCGCATCGTCTGGTTTAAGCGCTACCCCGTCAAGCAGACGCTTATCGCATTTTTGCTCGCGCTGTTGGCGACCACGGCGTTTTCCATCGATCCCGCCCCGGTGTCGAGCAACGCGGTCTTGGCGATTGACCCCAAAGCCTCGGGCATGCTGTACGTGTGCTACGAGGTGCTCCTCTCGTTTGCCGGCCATACCGACGCGGTCATGCTGCTTGCGCTTGCCTGCCTGCTTACGCTGCCGTTTCGCTACGTATTCTTTGGCCGCGGCGACGCCTGGCGTCCCTCGGTGATCCTTCCGTCGCTGTTCTTTGCCGTCTGCATGGTGTTTGGCTGCAGCTACGACCTCACCGATTCGGCCGAGATCGTGCTCGGCGACAAGGCCCGCATCATCTGCGCCTGGATAGGCGGCGCGGGCTGGATGCTCTTGGCGGTCGTTGCCTTCTACCTCGCCTTTGAGTGTCTAGATTGGCTGAGCTCTCGGCGCATTCCGTTTTCCGAAGCGCACTTTGGCCGCGTATGGCGTGTGGCTCACGCCGTGCTCTCGGTCCATCCCTTTGCCGGGCCCTTCCTGGTGCTTATGGTCGCCTGGGCGCCCACGCTCATCGCTTCGCTGCCCGGCCTTTTTATGGGGGATACGGGTGCGCAGATTCGCCAGTGGTTCAACTACCCCAACGGTACGAGCGACTACCTGCGCCTGCTCAACCCCAATGTCCTGCTCAACGGGCATCATCCGGTCGTGCACACGGCTATCATCGGTTCGTGCGTCCAGCTGGGGCTTTCACTGTTTAACAGCGCCAACGCAGGTCTTGTCATCTACACCTGCGCTCAGTTCGTCATTACGGCCGCTTGCATGGCCTATTCCATCTCGTCGCTGCGCAAGCTGGGCGTGAGCCTGCCGGTCCGCGGCGTGATCCTGCTGTTCTTTGTGTTTATGCCCATGTTCTCCAACTACGCGGCCCTGCTTACCAAAGATGTGCTGTTTGCCGACGCGTTTTTGGTGCTGTTGGTGCAGACCGTGAAGCTCGTGGCATGCGGCCTGCCCCGTCGCGATGCCAATGCCGAGCGTGCGGGCGAACAGAGGCCCGTGCTCTTTGCGCGCCATGACTGGCTGCTGCTTGCTCTAGGCGCCATGGGGTCGACGTTTTTGCGTAACGGCGGCCTGGTGTTTGTGCTGGCGGCATGCGTGATCGCGGCGGCGTTTTGCGCTTGGGACGTGCATGCGGCTCGCCGTGCGGCCAAGCAGACGGGTGCTGAGTCCTCGTTTCGCGTGCCACGCTTTTGCTGGGTTGGCATCCTGGCGGTGCTTGCGCTCTGTCTTGTCTCCAACATGTACTTCACCAAGGTCTTTATGCCGGCGCACGACATTACGCCCAGCTCCAAGCGCGAGGTGCTCTCGATTCCGTTCCAGCAGACGGCGCGCTTCGTCCAAAAGCACGACGGCCTTAACTCAGGTGTCAATCCTACGGTTAAAGAGGACGGCACCATCGTGGAAGCTCCCTGCGACGGTTTGGTGACCGAAGAGGAGCGTGCCGTGATCGATCGCGTACTCAAGTACGAAAACCTGGGCCGCCGGTACAACCCCGACAAGTCCGATGCCGTCAAGAACTGCTTTAACGAATATGCCTCGCAGGAGGATATCGACGCCTATTTTGAGGTTTGGGCCCAGATGTTCAAAAAGGATCCCGAGTGCTATATCTCGGCGCTTATCAATAACTACTATGGCTACTTTTATCCGAGCGCCCGCGACGCATGGGTCTACAGCACGGCGCGCAGTGCCGAGATCATGGCTCGTCCCGACAATCTCAAGTACTTCGATTTCCATCCGGTCGATAGCAAGGTCGTGCGGTGGTGTGGCCACCTGATCAACCTGTATCGCGTGGCAGTACAACGCATCCCGTTTATCTCGCTCACCATGAGCTCGGCCACCTATGTGTGGATCATGATCGCCGTGGTGGTCTATCTGCTACGTCGTCATTCGTGGCGCGGGCTGGCCATTTGGGTGCCGCTTTTGGGCGTGCTCGCCGTGTGCCTGATCGGTCCCTGCAACGGCTCGACCTACATGCGCTACCTGTACCCGGTTATCGCCTGCATGCCCTTTGCCATCGGTGCCACCATCACCCGCAGCGACCTTCTCTGGAACTAGCCAAACCGGTGCGAAGGGGGCAGGTTGCTTTGCGTAGAAGGGTTGCGTCATCACGACGCCTTCATTTTGGGGTTTATCTCGCAGGCCAGTAGGTATATCATAACGACGTTTGTTTATATTGCCCGAGCATCTGCGCTGGGCTTTAGGTCGAAACCGATAGGAGACACGTATGTCCGGACACTCTAAGTGGGCCACAACCAAGCATCGTAAGGGCGCGCAGGACGCCAAGCGTTCCGCCCTCTTCTCCAAGCTGAGCCGCAACATCACCGTTGCTGCCCGTCTCGGCGGCGACCCGCTGCCCGAGAACAACGCCAGCCTCGCCGCTGCCGTTGCCAAGGCCAAGGCTCAGTCCATGCCCAAGGACAAGATCAAGTCCGCTATCGACAAGGCCTTCGGTTCGGGTGCCGACGCCGCTGTCTACGAGAACATCGTGTACGAGGGCTATGGTCCCGCCGGTGTCGCCGTCTACGTCGACTGCCTGACCGATAACCGCAACCGCACTGCCGCCGATGTCCGTTCCGCCTTCTCCCACGCTGGCGGCAACCTGGGCACCTCCGGCTCCGTCGCCTTCCAGTTTGAGCGCAAGGGCCAGATCGTCGTCGCCAAGGAGATCTTGGACGAGAACGCCAAGAAGGAGACCATGATCGCCAACGGTGCTGCCGGTGACGAGGATGAGTTCATGATGGCTATCGCCGAGGCCGGTGGCGAGGACTACGAGGACGCCGGCGAGGAGTGGATTGTCTGGACCGCTGCTAACGACGTCATGGCTGTCTCCAAGGCACTCGAGGAGCAGGGCATCCAGGTCAAGGGCTCCGAGACCACCATGGTCCCGACCACCCCGACGGAGGTCTCCGGTACCGACGCCAAGAAGGTTCAGCGCCTCATCGACCGTCTCGAGGAGCTCGACGACGTCCAGGACGTCTACAGCACCATGGACATGACCGACGAGGTCATCGCTGCCCTCGAGGAGGAGTAGCGCCTGCACGGGTTAAGCCGTGCATATCTGGGCATAATGAAACGAGCATGCAAGCCTCGTGGAATAGATGAGCCGGATCCGCGTGCGTACAGCACCGGACCCGGCTCTTTTATAATGATGCGAATCGTTTTGCATTCTGTGGACCGAAACCTGAAGGGAGCGCGCGTGCGCGTACTCAAACGAGCCCTAGCGATCGTGTATCTTGCCGCCGCCATCGTGGCGCTGGGCACGCTTGTCTGCCAGTTCTGGGGACCGTATACGTATCGCTTTATGCTGCTGTTGCGTGACACCATGCCTCGCGTCGTCGTTACGGTGTGTGCCGCCATCGTGGCACTTGGCGTGCTCATCGGTTTTTTCCGCCTGATGTTCGCGCGTCGCGAGCCGTCCTGCGTGCATCCGGCGGGGGAGCGCAATATCGAGGTTACGCTCGCAGCGCTTTCCTCGTGCGCCCGTGCCGCGGCGGAGTGCGATGATCGCGTGATGGTTGAGCATATCGAGGCGCGCGTTCAAGGCTCCGACGAGTCGCGCGTTCGTTTTAAGGTCGAGGCCATCGCGCTGGATGATAAAGACGTCGCCTCTCTTGCCACCGCGATGCAGCAGCGCATCGAGAAGGCCTGCGACACCATGCTCGGCACGCCGGGCACGACCGCGCGCGTCCGTTTTTTGCCGTCCAAGACTACCGTCCAGACCGTGGAGGTTTCCGGTGAGTGATACCAACCAAGACAAGACCGCCCGCACGCCGCGCCTGACGATCGACCAGAACGCTACGCCGGCAGGCGAGTCCGCCGACACCAAGCCCGAGGCCGGCGAGCAGCACGACAGCGCCGCCAACGACTTTGACGAGGCCATGGGGCTCATCAAAGGTACGGGCGCTGCTATCTGGAGCTACGCCGTGCGCCACCCCAATACTACGCTCGGCGCCTTGGCAGGCTTTATCCTCGCCGTGCTGGTACTTACGTTGGGCCTGTGGGACACGCTCGTCATCGCATTCTTTGTGCTGATCGGCGCCGTGATCGGCCAGATTCGCGATGGCGAGAACGGTATCGTCAACTTCTTCGGCCGTCTGTTTAGCGGCCGCTAATATGTATTCGACTGTCGCATCTGCGGCAGGCATAAGGAGGAACCATGGCTTTTAACACGAAGGTCGATGTGGCCGATACCGAGCTCGAGGCGAATGAGGCCGTCGCCGCCGAGGCGGAGGACGTAACGCTCGAGGACGAGGCGCTCGTCGAGGCCGAGTCCGATGCGGATGAGGACAACGAGGAGATGGACGAGGAGGCGGACGAGTCCGAGGACTCGCTGACCTATTCCAACGGCGTGATCGAGAAGATCGTCGCCATGGCCACCCGCGAGGTGCCGCATGTTCTGGGCATGAAGGGTAACCTTATGCACTTTGTGCAGGAACAGTTTGGTGCCGAGAACCTGACCAAGGGCGTGACGGTCGAGGTCACCGACGACAACCGCGTGGTCGTCAACATCTCGGTCATCATCGAGTATGGCGCCTATGCGCCTGCGATCTTTGACGACGTTAAGGCGCGCGTCACCGAGCGTCTGGCCGCGATGACCGGCCTTGAGGTGGCAGGCGTCAACCTGCGCATCGAGGATGTCATCACCCCCGAGGAGTACGAGCACCGCACCAGCCAGCACGAGTAACCTACTAAAAAGGGACAGGTTTGTTTTGGTAGGTTTTACCTGCGAAAACGCCAAACGGTCGACCGCGCAAGCAAAAGCGCGATCGACCGTTTTCTATATAGCCTCGATCTAGTCATACCGCTCGTCTAACTAAGGGTTGCAATCTTCGCGTTCCGCGTTACCCTAATGGGCGCATTGTTTCCAAATTGTTAACGAGGGGTTGCCGTAATGGCCGACGAACACGAGACCGAAAGCAAGGCATGGGCGATTGAAGCCGCTGCGGCAGAGGCGGCATCGCGTGCTGCCGAGGAGGTGCATCGTCCTCCCGTGGTGCCGATGGAACGCGTTGTCGGTCGCGAGGATATCGAACGTGGCGAGCGCGCCGGCCGCAAGCGCAGTCAGGAGCCAGGCTTTCCGCGCTTTTTTGCCGAGCTCAATCTGGGCCTGATCCTCACGGCCTTTGCCATCGTGGCTTTCAAAACGCCCAATCACTTTGCCTTCGGCGGCACCTCGGGCGTGTCGGTCATTCTTTCCACGCTGTTCCCGACCCTGCCCGTCGGCGTCTTTATGTGGATTATCAACGCGGTCCTGGTCATCCTGGGTTTTATTTTTTTGGAGCGCAAGGCAATCCTTTGGAGCGTCTTTGCTTCGTTTGCGCTTTCGGCCTACGTCTCGCTGTTTGAGCTCTTCATTCCGACGGATGTTTCGATGACGGGCGATATGTGGCTCGACCTGTGTTTTGCCGTCATCTTGCCGGCGCTGGGCAGTGCCATTGTCTTTGACATTGGCGCCTCGACGGGCGGCACCGACATCCTTGCCATGATTCTCAAGCGCCGCACGACGCTCGAGATCGGACGCGCCTTGCTGCTGGTCGACATCGGCATCGTGACCGTCGCGGCTTTCCTGTATGGCCCACGTGTCGGTCTGTATTGCGTGCTCGGCCTGTTTGCCAAGACTCTCGTGGTCGACAAGGCCATCGAGAGTATTCACCTTCGTAAGGTCTGCACGATTATTTGCGCCGAACCGCGCAAAGTCGAGGAGTTTATCGTTAAGCATCTCAACCGCACAGCAACAATCAGCCGTGGTTACGGCGCCTTCTCGGGCAAGTGCGTCACGGTGATTATGAGCGTGCTGAGCCGTCGCGAGGCAGTGCAACTGCGCCGCTATACCCGCGATATCGATCCGGATGCGTTTATCACGATCGTCGACAGCTCCGAGATCGTGGGCAAGGGCTTCCGCGGCACGAACTAGCGCGGATATACCCTTCGAATCATTGAATAAAGCCACCTACGTTGCAAATCGGTCATCTTGGGGGATTTGTCCCCACATTGGGCGATAATGTTGCCAAAGACATCGTTTGCGATCCAGGTGATTCGCTCTAGATACGAAGGGATGATTTCGATGTTCTGTTCGCAGTGTGGCGCCCCCATGGGCGATAACGACAAGTTCTGCGGCGCGTGTGGCGCTCCTAATGCCGGTGCTGCAACCTCTGCTCCTCAGGGGCAGTCTCAACCTCAGCAGTTTGTTCCTCAGCCTAACGTGAACGTGCCCAAGGGCTGTGTAGCTCAGGCGTTTGAAGACATGACCAAGACGCCGGGCGTGCTGCAGCGCGTGTGCCAGATTGCCTTTTTGCCGGCGCTCATCTGTGTCGTGTCGGCGCTCGTGCTCTTCATTCCCGTTATCGGCGGTATCGCGGCTGCCTTCGGCTTTTTGGCTGCCTGTGTGGCAAGCGCGTGCGGTTCTGGCTTTGGCATCGAATGGGGTCGCGACCTGTCGCTCAAGGTCGATGACGGCATGGATCGTCCGTTGATGCGTTCCACGTCGTTTGGCCTTGGCGTCTTTTCGGGCGTTATTTCGAGCGTGCTCAAGGTTATCGCGGCTATTCCCGTTATTGGTGTAGCGCTTTCGCTGGTGGAGAGCGTGGTAATTGGTGCCGCGGGTGCGTACTCTTATTGCGGCTCCTATGCGCTTGAGGCCGCTCTGTTTGGCTCGCTGGGCCTGTTTGTTCTGGCTATGATTGCCACGGCGGTCCTGGGTGTCTTCTTTACTATGTTCGCCGACATCGCCGTGATGCACTTTGTGGTGACCGGTCGCGTCGAGAGCGCGTTTTCGCTCGATAAGGTCTGGGCGGCCTTTAAGAACAATAAGACCAAGCTGTTCTGCGCATCGTTCCTTCCCGAGTTTTTGACGGGTCTGGTCGCCAACGTTATCACATGGATCCTGACGCTCGTCTTTGGCACCATTGCCTCTGTCGGTATGTATAGCTACTACTACCGTCCTACGGCTATTGAGGCGCTTGTTACCGGCGGTGGCATTACGCTCGTATTGTTCTTGGTGCTGACGGCGTTTGTCACGGTATTCCTCACGGTCTTTGGCAACATGCTCAAGCATCGTGCCGTTGGCTATTGGGTTGCGCGTTATGCAAGCGAGTGGGCCGACGAGGACAAGGATGACGTCCTGACTTTTGTGTTGCCGTTTGAGAAGAAGTCCGCTCCGGCTGGTTTTAGCGCCGACGCAGCGCCCGTATCCGATTCCGCTGCGGCGCCCGAGTCCGAGCCCGAGCCCGCGCCTGAGCCCGAGCCTGCGCCTGAGCCCGAGCCCATGCCGGAACCGGAGCCCGAGCCCATGCCGGAACCGGAGCCCGAGCCTGCACCAAGCTCCGACGAGGACCCGCAGGACGAGTAGCCCTGCCGCCTGCCATTTGGGGACGGGGTAGAAACGGTAGAAATAGCGCTTGACAAATGAGCGGGGGCGGACGTGTCGAAACGTCCGCCCCCGCTTTGATATCGCGATGTGGCTATGACTGCGAGATGGCCGCGAATCGACTACTCGCCGCGCTTCTCCTCGCGGCGAGCGGCGGCACGTGCATCGTGGATGCCCTTGATCGCGGCATGGCGTGCCGTGCGGGCGTCATGGATGGCGTCGCGAGCCTCGGCGGTCGTTGCCTTGGCAGAGCGCAACTTGGCGGCCAGGTCGGGGTTGGTTTCGGCGACCGCGGTGATCGCGGGGCCGTCGAGCTCCTCTTGCGTGGGCTCGGCCAAAAAGTCGATGGCATACTGGGCGGCCACCATGGAGCCCTTTGCCAGCACAGTCTCGTCGATCTTGTAGAAGCAGGAATGTTGGGCGTACGTGGCGCCAATCTTGGGGTTGCGCGTACCTACAAAGGCGAGCACGCCCGGTACGCGGCGCAGGTACTCCGAAAAATCCTCGCCCGAAAGCGTGCCGCGATAATGGCCTTGGCCGGTGGGGCCCAGGCACTTGATTACAGCCTGACGGCAGCGCTCGCTCGAGGCGGCGTCGTTTTCGACCTTGTAGTTGGCGATGGTGTAGTCGGTGAGCTCTGCCTCGGCGCCCAAGGCGGCCGCGGTATGCTCCACGATGCGGCGCATAAGCTCCGGCATTTCCTCGTGGGTCGAATTGCCGTAGGTGCGCACCGTGCCGGCGAGGTAGGCCGTGCCGGCGATAACGTTGCGTGCGGTGCCGCCGTGCAGCTCGCCGACGGTGATGACAGCCGGCTCGTAGGGGCTGATCTCGCGCGAGACGATGGTCTGCAGGGCGTTGACGATCTCTGCGGCCACCATGACGGCGTCGTGACCGCGCTGGGGCATGGCGCCGTGGCACGAGGTGCCGCGTACATCGATACGGAACCAGTCGGTATTGGCCATGCGCGGTCCGGGCTCGCAGCTCACGGTGCCGGCGTCGACCTCACTCCAGATGTGCGCGGCGTAGGCGCCATCGACGCCGTCGAGCACACCCGTGCCGATCATGAGCTTAGCGCCCTGGCCGTTTTCCTCGCTGGGCTGGAATACGATGCGGACTTCGCCGTGGATGTCGTCGGTCATATGGCGCAGGATTTGCAGCGTTCCGAGCATCATGGCGATATGGCAGTCGTGGCCGCAGGCGTGCATGCAGCCCTCGTTGACGCTGGCGAACTCCTCGCCGGTCTGCTCGGTGACGGGCAGGGCATCGATGTCGGCGCGCAGCAGGATGCGGCGGCGTGGCGTGCCGTCCTCGCGGTAGGCATCCGGCGCGGTGCCGCGAAGGGTCGCCACAAGGCCCGTCTTAAGGGGACGCTCGTAGGGGATATTCATGGCGTCAAGCTGGTTGGCGATGTCGGAGGTCGTGCGCTCCTCGGCAAGGCTCAGCTCCGGGTGCTTATGGAAGTGCCGGCGCTGCTTGATGATATAGGGTTCAAACTCGGTAGCGATATCTTTGATGGCTGCGGTGACGTCGTCAGCCGCGCGAGCCTCGGTCGCCGCCATAATCTGCTGTGCCTTGGTCTTCGTCATGGTCGATTTGCTCCTTGCTGGGTTGATCGCAAAATCGTACAGGCTCTCTTCAGTATGCCACCTGCCGCTAGGGCTGGTAAAGTTGCCGTTTGCCGCTTGGGGTTTTGTTACAAGGACGGGGGAGTACACTCGGGGGTGTTGAATTTCCTGCCAGAGATGGGGATGCCCATGCAACATATCGATCGGATTATCCGCTCCAAGAACGTCTTTACCGCGCAAGACGGCATCGATACCGCCCGCGAGCTGGCGATTGCCATCGCAGGCGACCGTATCGTCGCAGTCGGTGCGCCCGATGATGTGATTGCCGCCGCGCCTGCCGCCACGCCGGTTATCGACTACGGCGAGCAGTTTGTCTGCCCAGGTTTCCATGACGCTCATCTGCACTTCTTCCATACCTCGGTCGGCTCCTCGCCGTACATGCTCATGGATATGGGCACGTCCGAGGCGGCGCTGGTGCAACATGCGCTCGAGTTTTCCCGGGACCTGCCCGACGACGCTTGGGTTGTGACGCAGGGCTGGCGTGATTACCGTTGGGACCCGCCCGAACATCCTACCAAGGCGTCGCTCGATGCGGCATTCCCCGATCGTCCCTGCGTTATGTATTCGGGCGACGGGCATACGCTTTGGCTCAACAGCCGCGCACTCGAGGCGCTCGGCGTCACGCGCGACAGCGAGCCGCCAGCGGGCGGCAGCTACGACAAGGATGCAAACGGCGAACTCACGGGCATTGCTCACGAGGCGGCTGCCATGCAGCTGCTACCGCGCTGCCTTGAGTGGCTGGGCGAGGACCGCATCGCGAGCGCTTACGCCGACCAGATGAAGCGTATGGCCGAGCAGGGCATCACCTCGATATGCGATATGTCGCTCATGCCCATGCCGGGCTGCGACTTTATCCGCGACGATGTCTACGACAAACTGCAGGCAGCCGGCAAGCTGGGCATCCGCGCCCATTTGTTTCCCACGCTGCTGGATGACCAATCGCGCTTGGAAGAGCTACAGACCCGCTACGCGAACAACGCGCTGCTCTCGGCGCCAGGCTTTAAGCAGTTCTTCGACGGTGTGTCGAGCGAACACACGGCCTATCTCACCGAGCCCTATACCAACCCGCGTTTCCCGGGCGACCGAGGCCGTCTGACAGTTCCTGCCGAGCGCATGCGTAAGCTGGTTCTGGCGGCCGCGGAGCGCGGCCACACCGTGCGCATCCACGTCATCGGCGACGGTGCCATCCATGCCGCGCTCGATATCTTTGAGGAGGCCGCCGAACTGTACGGCCTGCCCCAGCACGGTCATAACACGCTCGAGCATCTGGAGAACCTCTTGCCCGAGGACATCGATCGTCTACGCAAGCTTAACGTCGTTGCCTCGAGCCAGCCCTGTCATATTACACTCGACCCGGGCGGCCCCGAGCGCGATCTGGGCCTGGAGCGCAGCCGCATCATGTGGCCGTTTGCGACCTATAAGCAGCGCGGCATTCGCCAAGCCTTCGGTACCGACAGCCCTATCACAGCTGTTACCAGCATGAACGTGCTCTACACGGCTATCACGCGCCAGGACCCCAAAAGCCACTGGCCCGAGGGCGGCTGGTTACCGAGCGAGCGCATCGATGCAGCAACAGCCCTGCGCAACTACACCCTGGGCAGCGCCTATGCAGCGGGCGACGAGCAAAACCTCGGCAGCTTGGAGCCCGGCAAGTATGCCGACCTGGTAGTCCTGGACCAAAACCCGCTCACTGTCGATCCACAAGAGCTCCAGGCTACCAAGGTTCAGGCCACCTACCTGGCAGGTAACTTGATTTACGAGCGCTAGCCTCATACCCCACTCATAAGGGGCACGTTTCAGCAACGTGCCCCTTTCTTATTCGCACCATCTGCATCGCCATTTTGCTGCACTGACTTTTCTGAATACCAGGCTCGAATTAGTTAACCTAGCTCCCGGGGCGGACCGGAGGGCATGAAGTTTGTCGCGAGTTCCGCACGCAAAGGAAAGCACTTAATGTGCTTTCCGTCTTGCGCAGGACTGTAGAGCAGCAAACTTCATGCCCTCCG
>JAHAAK010000041.1 GCA_018376905.1 Collinsella sp.
GAGCGCTTGACTGGCAGTCAAGAGGTCAGGGGTTCGATCCCCCTCGTCTCCACCCGAGCATTGAATGAGGCTCCAACGCAAGTTGGGGCCTTTTTTCATATAGGCACACAAGGTCAAAGGCGGCACCATGATCCTCCTGGTCGACAAGATCGAAAAAAGCTTCGGCGCGCGCGTCCTCTTTAGCGGCGCATCCTTCCAGATCAACCCCGGCGAGCGCTTCGCGCTCGTGGGCCCCAACGGCGCCGGCAAAACCACCATGCTCAAGATTATCATGGGCATCGACAGCCCAGACGCCGGCCAGGTCCAGTACGCCAAGGACTGCCAGGTAGGCTATCTAGAGCAGGAAACTAACCTGGAGCAAAAGGACACCACCATCCTTGCCGAGGTCATGGCCGCCGCCAAGGAAATCCGCCGCATGGGCGAGCGCGCCAACGAGCTACAGGCCCAGATCACCGAGCTCTCCGAGCAGGGCAAGGACGTCGACGCCCTTCTCAACGAGTACGGCCAGGTCCAGGACCGCTTTGAGCATCTGGGCGGCTACGAACTCGAGAGTAACGCCCGCAAGATCCTGTCCGGCCTGGGCTTTAAGGTCACCGACTTTGAGCGCCCGTGCTCCGAGTTCTCCGGCGGCTGGCAGATGCGTATCGCGCTGGCAAAGCTCTTCCTGCGCCATCCCGACCTGCTGCTGCTGGACGAGCCCACCAACCACCTGGACCTCGAGAGCGTCCAGTGGCTGCGCGGCTTTATCGCCAACTACGACGGCGCCGTCCTCATCGTCAGCCACGACCGCGCCTTCATGGACGCCTGCGTCGACCACGTGGCAGCGCTCGAGAACCGCCGCGTGACCACCTACACCGGCAACTACAGCAGCTACCTTAAGCAGCGCGAGGACAACCTGGAGCAAATGCGCGCCAAGCGCGCTGCCCAGGAGCGCGACATCGCCCACATGCAGGTCTTCGTCGACAAGTTCCGCTACAAGCCCACCAAGGCCGCACAGGCGCAGGAGCGCATCCGCAAGATCGAGCAGATCAAAAAGGAGCTCGTCATCCTGCCCGAGGGCCACAAGCACATCGACTTTAAGTTCCCCGATCCGCCACGCTCCGGCGATATGGTCGTTGGCCTGGAGGGCGTCTCCAAGTCCTACGGCGACAAGCACATCTACAGCGACATCGACCTCAAACTCTACCGCGGTGAGCACGTGGCGCTCGTCGGCCCCAACGGCGCCGGCAAGTCCACTCTCATGAAGATCATCGCCGGTCTGGAGCCGCCCACTACCGGCACCCGCGACCTGGGCACCAACGTGGGCGTGGCCTATTACGCCCAGCACGCGCTCGAGGGCATGACCGAGTCCAACACCGTCCTGCAAGAGATCGACACTGTCACGCCCAAGTGGACCGTGCCGCAGCAGCGCAGCCTGCTGGGTGCCTTCCTGTTTAGCGATAACGACGCAATCGAAAAGCAGGTCCGCGTCCTTTCCGGCGGTGAAAAGGCGCGCCTGGCCCTGGCCAAGATGCTCGTGGCCCCCGAGGCACTCCTGTGCCTGGACGAGCCTACCAACCACCTTGACATCGACTCGGTGGACATGCTCGAGAACGCCCTGCAAAACTTCCCCGGCACCATCGTGCTGATCAGCCACGACGAGCACCTGGTGCGCGCCGTGGCCAACCGCGTGATCGACATCCGCGACGGCAAGGTGACGGTCTACGACGGCGACTACGACTACTACCTCTATAAGCGCGAGGACCTGGCAGCCCGCGCCGCCGCCGAGGCAGCAGGGGAGAACGCGCCGGCCGCGACCAAGATAACCAAAGCCAGCGCCGCCCAGACCAGTAGCCCCGCCGCCGCCCCCAAGCCCGCCGAGGGCAAAAAGACCAAGGAGCAGAAGCGCGCCGAGGCCCAGGCCCGCGCCGCGCTCAACAAAAAGCTCAAGGGCGTGCGCAACCAGCTCAAGAAGATCGAGGCCGAGCTCGACAAAAAGCGCGCCCGCTATGACGAGCTTATGGAATTGATGGCAAGCGAAGAGCTTTATGCCGATCAGGATAAGTTCAACGCCGCGCTGGGGGAATATAACGGGCTTAAGCAAGAGCTGCCCAAGCTCGAGGACGAATGGCTCGAGCTTTCCACTCAGATCGAAGAGGAGACCGCGCGTGAACTCTCGTAAGGCCGCTGCCGTGGCGATGAGCATCATCGCTATTGCGTGCCGCATCTGCGGCATCTTTATGAGCGCGATGACCGTGCTGCTGTGCTTTAGCGGCCTCACCGCCAAGCTGCAGATCGTAGGCTTTGTCGTCGAGCTTTCTCGCACGCTGCCGAGTGCCATCGCCGGCTACGGCGTCATCACGTCGCCCTTTGGCGGCGTGTTCCGCCTGGATTACGCCATCGTGGCCGTCATCCTGTTTGTGGCCGACTACCTGCTCACGCGTGCCTCGCGCCGCGTCCGCTAGGGGAGCGCCATGTCCAGCAGCTACTTCATGAACCTGCTTGCCAGCGCCGTCGCCGTCATCGTGGGCATCGTCATCCACGAGAGCGCACACGCCGCCGCGGCCTGGGCACTCGGCGACAAGACGGCTCGTTCGCGCGGCCGCGTGTCGCTCAACCCGCTCAACCACATCGACCCGTTTGGCACCATCCTCCTGCCGCTGCTTATGCTCGCCGCTGGCGGCCCGGTGTTCGCCTTCGCCAAGCCCGTGCCCGTCTACCTCAATAACCTCAAGCACCCCAAGCGCGACGAGGTTCTGGTAAGCGTGGCCGGCCCCGCATCGAACATCGCGCTCGCGTGCCTGGCCGCGGCCCTCATGCACCTAACCTATGGCAACCTTTACGCCAGCATGTCTTTTGCCGTGGCATCGCAGATTATGAACTTCGGTGCCACCTTTATCGTGGTCAACCTGTCGCTCGCGTTCTTTAACCTCATTCCAATCCCGCCGCTCGACGGCTCGTCGATCATCGTGCCGTTCCTCAAAGGCAAGGCACTCGCCAATTACTACCGCCTGCAGCAATACGCCATGCCGATCCTTATCATCGTGCTGTACCTGCTGCCCATGTGGACCGGCATCGATGTGATCGGTCGCTATTTCGACGTTACCGTGTATCCGCTGGCAGAGCAGCTGCTCACCTTCGCAATCGCCGGCATCTAGGGTAAACTTACAGGTCGACCGTGCAAAACGGTCGCAACATGCACCCAAACCGCGCCGCGAAGGCGCCGTCAAAGGAGGTCGAAGATGTCGTATCGCGTGTCGACGCAGGTCTACAGCGGACCGTTCGACCTGCTGCTGCAGCTGGTAACCCGTCAAAAAGTAGATATCGGCGCCATCTCGATCAGCGAGGTGGCCGAGCAATACCTGGCCGAAGCCGAGCGCATCGAGGCGCTGGACCTGGACGTGGCGAGCGACTTTTTGCTGGTCGCGGCAACCCTTCTGGATATCAAGGCCGCTTCGCTGGTGCCACAGGAGGCCCCGCGCAAAGCCGACGACGATGACGAGCTCGACGATGACCTCGAGGAGCTCAGCGCGCTCGACGGCGACGCCCTGCGCGAGGTCCTGATTCAGCGCTTGATCGCCTACAAGCAGTTTAAGGGCGCGGCGGCAGCCCTTGGCGCGCGCATGCAGGCCGAAAGCCGAATGCACCCGCGCGTGGCCGGCCCCGACCCTGAGTTCTTGGGCCTGATGCCCGACTATCTGGCCGGCATCACCCTGCGCGGCCTGGCCGTCATCTGTGCCGACCTGGACGGCAAGCGCCAGACCTTCCTGCTGGAAGCCGAGCACGTGGCGCCGCATCGCGTGCCGCTCGACCTGACCGTGGCCTCGGTCGACCGCTTTACTATGGCGCATCAAACCTGCACCTTCCGCGAGCTGCTGGACGGCGACGCCACCACCGAGCAGCTCGTCGTCACCTTCCTGGCCATGCTGGAGCTCGCCAAGCGCGGCTCGCTCACGCTGAGCCAGGACGAGATCTTTGGAACCATCCGCATCAACCGCGTCGAGGGCGCCGAGGCCTATGTGCCCGGTGAGGGCCCCGAGCTCACTGAATAGGAGCGGCAACCATGTCAACCCTTTCCACGCTGGAGGTAAACAGCCTCAAAGGCGCCTTGGAGGCGCTCCTGCTGGTGTCGAGCGATCCGGTGAGCGCCCCCGCGCTGGCCGGTGCGCTGGATATCGCCCCCGGCGAATGCGCATCGCTGCTCGCCGAGCTCAAAGTTGAGTACGAGGAGGCCAACCGCGGCTTTCAGCTGCGCGAGGTCGCCGGCGGCTGGCGCCTGTTTACGCATCCTGCCTACCACGACGTGGTCGAGGCCTATGTGCTGAGCTGGGACACGCAAAAGCTGTCGCAGGCGGCGCTCGAGACCCTGGCCGTCATCGCCTACCACCAGCCCGTCACGCGCGAGGTCGTCAAGGGCATCCGCGGCGTCAACTCCGACGGCGTCATCGCGTCGCTCGTGGATAAGGGCCTGGTGCGCGAACTCGGCCGCGACCCCGAGCGCGGTCAGGCCATCATCTACGGCACGACCAACGCCTTCTTGGAAAAGTTCGGCCTGCGCTCCACTCGCGACCTGCCCGATCTGGAGCAGTTTGCCCCCGACGAGCAATCGCGCCAGTTTATCCGAGAGCGTCTGAGCGGCCGCAGCATTCAGTCGACGCTCGAGGAGCAGGCCGAGGACCTGGACGAAGAGCGTGAGCTGCTCGATTCCGTTATTGATGATGTCGAGGCAGTCGGCAGCGAGGAATCGCTAGCCACCGACGACACTGCGGAGGATACGCATGACGTGGACTAACGAAGTAGGGGAGACGCATGCCATGGGCAACGCAGTACCCGCAACCGACGCCCAGCCCGTCTACCCGCATACCATGCGCCTGCAGCGCTTTTTGGCGCGCGCGGGCGTGGCGAGCCGCCGCGGGTCGGAGGACCTGATGACCGCCGGCCGCGTGACCGTAAACGGCGAGGTCGCGACCGAGCTGGGCACCAAGGTCGATGTCGACTGTGACCACATCGAGGTCGACGGCATGCCCGTTAAGCTCGACCAGGGCGCCGTGTACCTGATGCTCTACAAGCCGACCGGCTACCTCACCACCATGAGCGACCCGCAGGAGCGTCCCTGTGTGGCGGACCTGGTTCCCCGCGACCGATTTCCGGGCCTGTTCCCGGTGGGCCGTCTGGACCGCGACACCACGGGCCTTTTGCTCTTTACCACCGACGGCGACCTGTCGCAGGACCTGCTGCACCCCAGCAAGCATGTCTACAAGACCTACCAGGCACTCGTTGACGGCGAACTGTCCGACCTCGACCTCACGCCGCTGCGTCGTGGCATCGAGCTCGATGACGGTCTGTGCCAGCCGGCAATCTGCCGCGTCATTAACGCACGCGAGGCCGAGGCCGTGGCTCCGCAGGGTGTCAAGCCCGGCACCACCGCCGTGGAGGTCATCATCCGCGAGGGTCGTAAGAACCAGGTCAAGCGCATGCTGGGCAAGATTCACCATCCCGTGATCCGCCTGCATCGCTGTAACTTTGCCGGCCTGGAGCTCAAGGACGTGGCAAAGGGCTCGTGGCGAGAGCTCACCGACCGCGAGGTGCAGATCCTCAAGGCCGGCGGCATCCCGCCTAAGCAGGCCAGCTCCAAGCGCGACAGCGGCAAGCCCCAGGGCACGCCCGCGGCACGCACGCGTCACCACGGCAGCCACGGCTCCGCGCCCAAGCGCAACACCTACCGCGAGCGCTACACCGGCTAGGCAGACCGCCAACCTAAACAGCTCCCGCGTCCCATACCAGCACGTTAATCACCGAAAGGAAGCATTGCATGATCGTCGCCATCGACGGCCCCGCCGGTTCCGGCAAGTCCACTATCGCCAAGGAGATCGCCCGCCAGTTGGGCTTTAACAAGCTCGACACGGGCGCTATGTATCGCGCCGTCACCTTCGCCGCGCTCGACCGTGGCTTCGACCTGGACGACGAGGCGGCCATCGACGCCCTCGCCGAGCAAATCGAAATCCGCTTTACCAACAGCACTGGCGAAGACACTCGCCTGACCATTGACGGCAAGGACGCCTCGGCTGCCATTCGCACCCCACAGGTCGACGCCAAAGTCTCCAAAGTCTCGGCCTACCCGGGCGTCCGCGCCGCCATGCTCATCCATCAGCGCCGCGCCGCTGAGGACCGCGATATCGTGGCCGAGGGTCGCGACATCGGAACCGTCGTATTCCCCAACGCGCAAGTCAAGGTCTTCCTGACCGCCGACCCGCGCGAGCGCGCCCGTCGCCGCGTGCTACAGCGCCACCAGAACGATGCGGAGCCGCTCACCAGCGAGCAGCTCGAAGCCGAGGTCGACGAGACCCTCGACGCCCTCAAGCAGCGCGACAAGCTTGACAGCAGCCGCGAGGTCGCCCCGCTCGTGCCCGCTGAGGACGCCGTGCATGTCGACTCCACCGCCCACACCATCGACGAGGTCGTCCACATTATCGAGGACCTCATCAACCAAAGGAGGTAGCCCATGCGCCTGTTTAAGCAGACGCCCGAGGATTACTACAACGCCCCTTATGCCGAGTTCCCCGCGCTCATCCGCGGCACCGTCTTCGTGGTCATGGCAATCCTTTGGGCCTTCTCTAAGCTCATGTGGCGCTGGAAGGTCGAGGACGCCGATCTGCTGTTTGAGCGCCAGGAAGGCCGCGGCAGCGTGGTCATCTGCAACCACACCTCGATGGCCGAGCTCCTGGCTGTAGAGACGGCGCTGTTCTTTGGCGGCCGCCGCATTCGCCCCATTTTTAAGTCCGAGTTTGCCAAGAGCAAGATCGTACGCTGGGCCTTTAGCCGCGTGGGCGGCATTCCCGTCGAGCGCGGCACCGCCGACATGAAGTGTCTGCGTGCCGCCCAGCATGCGCTGCAGCGCGGCGAGGACGTCCTGATCTTCCCCGAGGGCACGCGCATCCGCTCGCGCGAGATCAAGCCCGAGGTCCACGGCGGCTTTGCGCTCATCGCCCAGATGGGCAAGGCACCCGTGAACCCGCTCGCCATCTGCGGCTGGTCCGACATCACGCCTGCGGGCAAAAAGATCATGCGTCCCAAGAAGTGCTGGATCCGCGCCGGCAAGGCCGTCTCGCTTTCCGACGCACCGGCCGGGCTTAAGCGCACGGAGCGCCTGGCCTGGTTTGAGTCCGAGGCCATGAATCGCGTCTACGCCATGCGAGACGAACTATGCGCCGAGCATCCGGGCAGGTTCTAACCATGGACGAGAACGTTATCGGCACCACCGCGACCGCATCCGACCAGGACGGCGCACCCACCATCGAGATCGCAGCCCACGCCGGTACCTGCTACGGCGTGCAGCGCGCGCTCGACATGGCGCTGGCTGCCGCGCCGCAGGCAGGGGAGAGCGCTCGGGTCCATACCCTGGGGCCGCTCATCCATAACCCCATCGTGGTGCGCGAGCTCGCCGAGGCCGGCATTGGCTTGGCCGAGACCCTGGACGACGCCGTGTCGGGCACCGTAATCATCCGCGCCCACGGCGTGGTGCCGCAGGTGATCGACGCGGCCCACGATCGCGGTCTTACCGTGGTCGACGCCACCTGCCCCTACGTGAAAAAGGTCCACGTGGCGGCGGAGCGCCTGGTACGAGAGGGCTATCACGTGGTGGTCGTGGGCGAGCCGGGCCACCCCGAAGTCGAGGGCATCCTGGGCCACGCCGGCGAAGATGCGCAGGTCGTAAGCTGTGCCGCCGATGCGGACGCGCTGCCGCTCAAGGGCAAGGTGGGCCTCGTTGTGCAGACCACTCAAACCGCGCAGAACCTCGCCGAGGTCGTAGCTGCCATCACCCCGCGTGTGCAGGAACTGCGCGTGATCAACACGATCTGCGCCGCTACGAGCGAGCGCCAGCAGGCCGCCGCCGCACTTGCCAACCGCTGCGACTGCATGGTCGTCGTGGGCGGCAAAAACTCCGGCAACACCCGCCGTCTGGCGCAGATCTGCGCGGACGCCTGCGAGCGCACGCATCATATCGAGGAGGCAAGCGAGCTCGAGGCCGCGTGGTTTGTCGACGCTCGCCACATCGGTATTACCGCCGGCGCTTCCACCCCGCAAGAACACATCGAACGCGCCGTCGCGCGCATCAAGGAGCTTTGCCGCTAATTATGGACCAGACCGTACCCGCATACGCCGCCGAGGTGGCCGATTACGGGCGCAGCCGCGACCCCGAGCCGGGTGAGGGCGCGCTCGTAAAGAGCGTGCGTCCCGAATCGCCCGCATGGGATGTGGGTATCGAGCCGGGCATGCGCGTGCTCACGGTCAACAGCGAGGCGCTGACCGACATGATTGTGTGGCTCTGGGAGTCCGATGACGATACCGTCGAGTTGGAGGTTTTCGACCCGCGCGACGACACCGTCACCCCCGTCGAGCTCGACCGCTTCCCAGGAGAGGACTGGGGCTTGGAGTTCGATGGGCCCATCTTCGACGGCATGCGCACCTGCGTGAACGCCTGCGTGTTCTGCTTTATGACCATGCTGCCCAAGGGCGGCCGCTCAACGCTCTATATTCGCGACGACGACTACCGCCTGAGCTTTTTGCAGGGCAACTTCGTCACGCTCACGAACCTCACCGACGAAGATGTTCATAACGTCATCCAACGCAACATGAGCCCCATGAACGTGTCGGTCCACGCCGTGAGCCCCGACGTCCGCCGCCGCATGATGGGCCGCAATGCCCAGCGCGGCATGGACGTGCTCGAGGCCATCATGGCCGCCGGCATCGAGATTCACGCGCAGATCGTGCTGTGCCCCGGCATGAACGACGGCGAGGAGCTTCAAAAGACCCTGCGCTTTTGCGAGGAGCACGAGCAGATCACGAGCCTGGGCATCGTGCCGCTTGGCTTTACCAAGCACCAGAACCGATTTACCTGGTCATACAGCGACAAACCTGAGCTCGCGCGCGAGACCATTGCCATGATCCGTCCCTACCAGGATCGTGCTTACGAGCGCTTTGGCCGCCACACCTTCCAGATGAGCGACGAGTTCTATCTGGACGCCGGCATCGATCCTCCCGAGGCCGACTTTTACGACGGCTACCCGCAGTACTACGACGGCATCGGCATGATCCGCTCGTATCTGGACGAGACCGATGACGTACTTTCCGCCGACGCCGAGCGTCTGGCCCGCGTCCGCGCTGGCATTGCCCAGCGCAGCCAGCGCCTCCTGTGCCTCTCCGGCGCCAGCGCGCGCGACACCGTGGCGCGCTTTGTGGAGTCTCCACAGGGCCTTGCGGGCTCCGTCACGGCCATTAAAAACCGCTACTTTGGCGGTAACGTGGACGTGACCGGCCTCATCGTCGCCTGCGACATCTTGGAGCAGCTGCCGCAGGACCTGTCGGGGGTTATGCTCTTTGTGCCTAAGCTCATGTTCAACGCTGACGGCATGACGCTTGACGAGTATCATCGTGACGATTTACTCGCAAGCCTTACCAGTCGCGGCGCCGAGGTTCATGTGGTGTCGACCATGCCGCATGAGCTGCTCGATACCCTGGAGCATATCCTTGGCATTGTGCCCGCAGACTCTACTAATTCCGCTGACCCTACCCATTAAAGGAGTGCAGATGAAACCTATCGTCGCCGTCGTCGGACGCCCCAACGTGGGCAAGTCCACGCTCGTCAACCGCCTGGCCCAGACCTCGGACGCCATCGTCCATGAGTCCCGCGGCGTCACGCGCGACCGTTCGTACCACACGGCCGATTGGAACGGCCGCGAGTTCACCATCGTCGACACGGGCGGTATCGAGCCGCTCAAGAGCGATGACGTCTTTGCCACGTCCATCCGCGACCAGGCCCTCGCCGCCGCCGAGGAAGCCGCCGTCATCCTGTTTGTGGTCGACGGCCGCACCGGCGTCACCGAGGAGGATGAGTCGGTCGCACGCATGCTCAAGCGCTGCGACAAACCGGTCTTTCTGCTGGTGAACAAGCTCGACAACCCCGATCGCGAGAACGACAGCATCTGGGAGTTCTATTCGCTCGGCATCGGTGAGCCCACGCCGCTCTCGGCCCTGCATGGCCATGGCACGGGCGACCTGCTCGACGATATCGTGGCCCTGCTTCCGGAGGAAGAGGACGAGGTCGCCGATGAGTTCCCCGACGCGCTGAACGTCGCCATCATCGGCCGCCCCAATGCCGGTAAGTCGTCGCTGTTCAACCGCATCCTGGGCGCCGACCGCTCTATCGTGTCCAACATTGCCGGCACGACGCGCGACGCCATCGACACCGTCGTGGAGCGCAACGGTAAGCATTACCGCATGGTCGACACCGCGGGCATTCGCAAGAAGAGCACCGTGTACGAGAACATCGAGTACTACTCGATGGTTCGCGGCCTGCGCGCCATCGATCGCGCCGACGTGGCACTGCTCGTCGTCGACGCCTCCGTGGGCGTCACCGAGCAGGACCAGAAGGTCATGGGCTTGGCCATCGAGCGCGGCTGCGCCATCGTGGTGCTGCTCAACAAGTGGGACCTGCTCGACGACGACCGCAAGCGCGAGGCCTGCATGGAGACCGTCGACCGCCGTCTGGGCGTCATGGCTCCCTGGGCCCAGTACCTGCGCATCTCGGCGCTCACCGGCCGCAGCGTCGAGAAGATCTGGGCGATGGTCGACGCTGCCGAGAAGACGCGCTCGCAAAAGATCACCACCTCGCGCCTCAACACCTTCCTCACCGACCTGCGCGATTTCGGCCACACCGTGGTGGACGGCAAGCGCCGCCTGCGCATGCATTACGTGACTCAGACGGGCATCAACCCGCCGACGTTTACGTTCTTCGTCAACCACAGCGACCTGGTCAACGACACCTACCAGCGCTACGTGGAGAACCGCATGCGCTCGACCTTCGATTTTGCCGGCACGCCCATTCGACTCTTCTTTAGGAAGAAGGAACAAAAGGATGCATAATCCGATTCTTCTGACTGCCATCTGCGCCGTGGTCTCGTTCTTTGTCGGAGCGATTCCGTTTGGCCTGATCCTGGGACGCGTGTTCAACCACACCGACATTCGCAAGGCGGGCTCCGGCAACATCGGCACCACTAACGCGCTGCGCGTGGCCGGCCCCAAGGTCGCGGCACTCACGCTGCTGCTCGACTGCCTGAAGGGCGCCGTCTGCGTCCTTATCGCCCGTCCGCTCATCGCGAGCGTGGGCTATGGCTTTCCGCCGAGCATTATGGCTCCCGGTGCTGCCGGCGATTGGATGCTCGGCGTCATCTGCCTGGCGGCCGTATGGGGCCACATCTTCTCGCCGTACCTCAACTTTCACGGCGGCAAGGGCATCGCGGTCGGTCTGGGCGTCATCCTCGCCTGGTACTGGCCCATTGGCCTGTCGCTGCTGGGCATGTTTATCGTGGCCGTCGCCATCACCAAGTTTGTGTCGGTTGGCTCGCTTGCCGCAGCCATCGGTCTTCCCATCGCCGCTTGTGCGGTCTTTCCGTACAGCAGCCTAGGACTTAAGTTTTGCATGGCGATGATCGGCATCACCGTGGTGTGGGCCCATCGCGCGAACATCAAAAAGCTCATGACGGGTAAGGAGTCCAAGCTCTCGTTTACCAAGCGCGTCACCGAGCCCGACGATAAGTAGGAGAGAGTCATGAATGTTGCGCTGATTGGCTCTGGCTCCTGGGGAACCGCCGTTGCCGGCCTTGCTGCCGCGCGAGCCGAGCGCGTGACCATGTGGGCCCATAGCGAGCAGACGGCCGCCGGCATCAATGGCGAGCACCGCAATCCCCGGTATCTGGTGGACTACGAGCTGCCCGGCAACGTTGTCGCCACCACGGACCTGTCGCAGGCGCTCGACGGCGCTGATGCCATCATCTTTGCCGTGCCTTCGACGCACCTGCGCGACGTTTGCCACCAGGCGGCGCCGCTCATCGCGGACGAGATGCCGGTTCTGTGCCTCACCAAGGGTATTGAGCCCGAGTCGGGCCTGCTCATGAGCGAGGTCATTGCCAGCGAGATCGGCAACGAGCGTCGTGTGGCGGCCCTCTCGGGCCCCAACCATGCCGAGGAGATTTGCCGCGGCGGGCTCTCTGCCGCCGTCATCGCCAGCGAAGATACGCAGGTAGGGGAGACCTTTAAGGAGCTGCTGCTGTCCACGGCCTTCCGCATCTACCTGTCGCAGGATATGACCGGCGTCGAGGTATGCGGCGCCATGAAAAATGTCATCGCCATCGTGTGCGGCATCTCCGCCGGTACCGGCGCGGGCGACAACACGCTCGCCCTTATCATGACGCGCGGCCTGGCCGAGATCAGCCGCCTGGTGCACGCCCGCGGCGGCCAGGCCATGACCTGCATGGGGCTTGCCGGCATGGGTGACCTCATTGCCACCTGCACCTCCGAGCATTCGCGCAACCGCACCTTTGGCTACGAGTTTGCCCACGGCGTTTCGCTCGACGAGTACCAGACGCGCACGCATATGGTCGTGGAGGGCGCCGTTGCCGCCCGCAGCGTGAGCGAGCTCGCCCGTTCACTGGGCGTAGACATTCCGCTCACCTTTGCCGTGGAGCAAACGCTCTACAACGGTGTTACTTTGGATAGGGCGCTCGAGATCCTTACCGACCGCGTCCCCTCTCAAGAGTTCTACGGACTCAACGACTAGCGCAGAAAGGCTACTACCATGGGTTCCATCAAAATCGCTCCGTCTGTCCTTTCGGCCGACATGGCCAACCTCAAGGGCGAGCTCGACAAGATCGCCGATGCCGACTACGTGCACTTTGACGTTATGGACGGTCACTTTACCGGCAACCTCACCTTTGGCGTTGACATCCTTAAGGCCGTCAAGCGCTCCACCGATGTACCGGTTGACGCGCACCTCATGGTGTCGAACCCCGACGAGACGGTCGATTGGTACGCCGACGCCGGTGCCGATATGATCACCGTGCACTACGAGGCTTCCACGCACCTGCACCGCACGCTCACGCATCTGCAGCAGCGCGGCGTCAAGGCCGGCGTGGTGCTCAACCCCGCCACCCCCGTGTGCGTACTTGAGAGCATCATCGACGTCGTCGATATGGTGCTGCTGATGAGCGTGAACCCCGGCTTTGGAGGCCAGAGCTTTATCCCGGGCACTCTGCATAAGCTCCACGAGCTCAAGGCCATGTGCGAGCGCCACGGCGTGTCGCCCCTCATCGAGGTCGATGGCGGTATCTCTTCCAAGAACATTGCCGAGGTCGTCAAGGCCGGCGCCAACGTGCTCGTGGCCGGTTCTGCCGTATTTAAGTCCGAAGATCCCGCTGCCGAGGTTGCGCTGCTGCAGAAGCTGGGCAACGAGGCCACACAGGAGGCATAAACCCTTATGACCGCAGGTCAAAACCGCATACCCGTGAATCTTGACTATGCCGCCTCGACGCCCATGCGCGCCGAGGCGCTCCTTGCGCAGCGCGAGTACGACGACAGCGAGCTTGCGGGCGTCAACCCCAACTCGCTGCACTCGCTTGGCCGCAAGGCCGCCGCACGCCTGGAAGTCGCCCGTCGCGAAATCGCACGTAGCTTTGGCGCACGCATTCGCCCGTCCGAGATCATCCTTACCAACGGCGGCACCGAGGCCAACCAGCTGGCGCTGCTCGGTCTTGCCGAGGGCGCTCGTCAGCGCGATCGCAAGCGTAACCGCGTGATCGTGTCGGCGATCGAGCACGATTCGATTCTGGATAACCTGCCGCTGCTGCGGGCCGCCGGCTTTACCGTCGACCTGGTGCAGCCCTGCCGCGCGGGCTACATCGAACCCGCCGCGCTGAGCGACTTGCTCGGCGACGACGTGGCGCTCGTGAGCATTATGGTTGCTAACAACGAGACCGGCGTGGTGCAGCCCATCCGCGAGCTTGCCGCGGCCGCGCATACCGTGGGCGCCCTGTTCCACACCGATGCCATCCAGGGGTATCTGCACATTCCGCTCGATGTCACCGAGCTGGGAGTTGACGCCATGACCGTTGCCGCGCACAAGATCGGTGGCCCCGTGGCATCCGGCGCGCTCTACCTTAAGAGCCGCACGCCGCTGCGCCCGCGCATCTTTGGCGGCGGACAGGAGGCCGGTCGTCGTGCCGGCACGCAGGATCTGCGCACACAGTTGGCCTTTGCCGCTGCCGCCCGAACGCTGACGCCCCATGTAGCCCAGGAGCGTGCGACGCTGCAAACCCTTTCCGACAAGCTCTACGCCGCGCTTACGGCCCATCCGCGCATTCACGCCACCATGGGCGACTACGCACAGGCCGATCGTCTGCCGGGTATGGTTTCGATCTACGTCGACGGCATGGACTCCGAGGAGCTCATCGTCAAGCTCGACGCCGCCGGCTTTGAGGTATCGGCAGGCTCGGCATGCTCGAGCGGCAGTATGGACCCCAGCCACGTTTTGAGTGCGATGGGCATTGGTCGCGAGCAGGCGCTGGGCGCCCTTCGCATCTCGTTCGATGACCGCGTGAATCCGAGCGATCTGGACGACTTTGCTCAAGCGCTGCTGTCGATCGTGGGTGCCGCATGATCGTCGCCGAGCTTGAGCGCGCGCTGCTGGAGCGCTACCCCAAGGCGGACGCCGAGGGCTGGGATCATGTTGGGCTATCTGTGGGAGATCCGGCCGCGGAGATTACTGGCGTTGTATGTGCGCTCGATGCGACCGAGGCTAATGTTCGCCGCGCACAAGAAGCCGGCGCCAACGTGCTGCTGACGCATCATCCTATATACATCAAGGCACCCGAGGCCTTTTGCCCGGCGGATGCCACGCGCCCCCAATGCAGCGCGGCGCTCTACGAGGCAGCGCGTTGCGGCGTGAGCATTATCTCGCTCCACACCAATCTGGACCGCTCGCACGAAGCGCGCACCTGCCTGAGCGAGCTGCTGGGCGCTGAGCCCGTGAGCTCGCTGGAGCACGCGGACGACCCCGAGGCCACCGGCCTGGGCGCGCTTGCAACGCTCAACGACCCGTGCACGCTGCGCGATCTTGCTACCCGTGCTGCCACGGCCTTCGGCAGCGACCCGCGTGTGTGGGGCGAAGCAGAGCACGCATGCCGTACCGTCGCTATTTTGGGCGGCTCCCTGGGCGACTTTGGAGAGCTCGCCATCGCCGCGGGCGCGGACGTTGTCGTGACGGGCGAGGCGGGATACCACGTGACGCAAGACCTTGCTTTACGCGGGCTACCGGTGATCTTGCTCGGCCACGACCGCTCCGAGGAGCCGTTCGTTGATATATTGATGAACTCTGCAGTTGACGCCGGGGTCGACCCCCGTCATACGATTAAAATACTGAACCCTTGCCAATGGTGGACTGTGACAAAAGGAGAGAACTTATGAGCGCCGGCGCTACGCTACTCAAGCTGCAACAGATCGATTTGGAGCTCGCCCGCAACAAGAGCGAACTTGCCAATATGCCGGAGCTCAAGGAGCTCGCTTCCAAGCGTAAGACCTACGTTAAGCTCAAAGCCGAGATGACCAAGCTCTACGCCCAGCGCAAGGACCTGGACATTGAGCTCGACGATCTCAACACCACCGAGATTCAGACCAACAACGCCATTGAGGCTGCCAAGAAGCGCCACGTCGACGGTTCCGACTACCGTGAGGTTCAGGACCTGGAGAATGAACTCGCAACCCTGGCCAAGCGTCTGGACAAGATTGAGCACACCCGCAAGGACGTCGTTGTCGCCCATAAGGAGGCGCTCGACCGCGAGGCCCGCGCACAGGCAATTATCGCCAAGTTCGAGGAGGGCGTGAAGGCCGATACCAAGGCCGCCCGCGCTAAGGCTGCCGACCTGCAGGCTCAGATTGACGCCGCCACTAAGGAACGCACCGCGCTTGCCGCCACGCTGCCGGCCGACGTGCTCACCGACTACGAGCGTCTGCTCAAGCAGTTCCGCGGCCTGGCCGTCGAGACCATCCAGGGCAACATCCCCACAGTCTGCCACACCGCGCTGCAGGCATCGTCCATGAGCGACCTCAACCACGACGGTAGCGAGATTACGCACTGCCCGTACTGCCACCGCCTCCTGGTACTCCCGAGCAAGGAAGCTTAAACGATGGCGGCATCCAACAATTCAATGCAACTTGAGGGAAAAACGATCCTGCTGGGCATTACCGGCGGGATCGCCGCCTATAAGTCGTGCAATATCGTGCGCCTGCTGCAAAAGCGCGGCGCGCGCGTCAAGGTCGTTATGAGCGAGCATGCCACGGAGTTCGTGGGGCCGCTTACCTTCCGCGCGCTCACCAACGAGCCCGTTGCCGTGGGCCTATTCGACGATCCCTCCGACCCCATCCACCACATTTCGCTGGCGCAGGAGCCCGATCTGGTGGTCGTTGCGCCCGCGACGGCCAATATCATCGCCAAGATGGCCAACGGCATCGCCGACGACCTTATCTCCACCACGCTGCTTGCGACGCCGCGACCCATCGTGATCGCACCCGCTATGAACAACGGCATGTGGAAGGCGCCGGCGACACAGGCCAACATGGCCACGTTGCGCGAACGCGGTGTCCATGTGGTGGGACCCGGCAGCGGCTACCTTGCCTGCGGCGACGTGGACACGGGACGCATGAGCGAGCCCGAGGACATCGTCGAGGCCGTCTGCAAGGTGCTGAACCCCGCGCCTCAGGACCTGGCAGGCAAGCGCATCGTGATTACCGCCGGCCCCACGCACGAGCCGATCGACCCGGTGCGTTTCATCGGCAACCGCTCTTCGGGCAAGATGGGTATCGCCCTGGCGGGGGAGGCTGCTCGCCGCGGTGCCGCGGTCACGCTCGTGTTGGGACCGACATCGCTCGATGTGCCCCGCGGCGTGGAGTGCGTGCGCGTACAGACCGCAGCAAAGATGCTGGAGGCAGCGCTGAGCGCCTTCCAGACGGCCGATGCGGCCATTTGCGCGGCCGCCGTCGCCGACTACACCCCCGCAGCCCCTGCCAACCATAAGCTCAAAAAGGTCAACGAGCGCTTGGATCGCATCGAACTGGTCGAAACGGTCGATATTTTGGCCGAGCTCTCGCGCCAGAAGGGCGAGCGATGCGTGATCGGATTTGCGGCCGAGACCGATAACGTCGTGGAGTACGCGCAGCGCAAGCTCGCCCGCAAGGGCTGCGATGCCATTATCGCCAACGATGTCTCGCGCGCCGATTCGGGCTTTGGAACCGATACCAACAAGGCTTGGATCGTGAGCACAGCGGGTACGCAAGAACTTCCCGTACTATCAAAGTCCCAGCTCGCAGATACAATTTTGGACTTGCTTCAAAATTTGTAAAAAAGTTCTTGCGCAAGGGCAAAGTTTCGGGTTAATATACTCCCTGTTGCGAGCGAGAGCAGAGCAACAAACAAAAGCTTCGGGACGTGGCGCAGCTTGGTAGCGCACTTGACTGGGGGTCAAGGGGTCGCTGGTTCGAATCCAGTCGTCCCGACCAGAAGTTTGCAGGTCAGGCACCTAGTGCCTGACCTTTTTAATATGAGAAAGCCATTGTCAATAGGCGTGTTTGTTCGAGCCCGGTTTTAAACCGGGCTTTTTCGTTTCCCGTCGGGAGGGACCGCGCACGC
>JAHAAK010000042.1 GCA_018376905.1 Collinsella sp.
GTGGATTTTGGATACCCAAACCGAGGCCGTGCATGAGGCCGCCCTGCTGTGCAAGGACGCGCAGTCGGCGCTGTTCGTGGGCCGTGGCATGGGTGCCGCCATTTCCTACGAGGGTGCGCTCAAGCTCAAGGAAGTCAGCTACCTGCACGCCGAGGCATATGCCGCCGGTGAGATGAAGCACGGCCCCATTGCCCTGATCGACCCGGGCTTCCCTGTCATCGCTGTGGCCACCAAGAGTGCCACCTACGACAAGACCGTGTCGAACCTTATGGAGTGCAAAGCGCGCGGCGCCAAGGTCATCGTCGTTGCCACCGAGGGCGACGAGGAGATCAACAAGATTGCCGACTGCATCATCCGCGTGCCGGCAGTCCGCGACGTGTTCAGCCCCATCACGGCGAGTGTCCCGCTGCAGCTGCTCGCCCGCGAGGTCGCCATCCTGCGCGGCTGCGACGTCGACCAGCCCCGTAACCTGGCCAAGAGCGTCACGGTAGAGTAGTTGGTTCCGCCGTTCTAGCGACTAAGGCCCGGCTCCGCATCAAGACGGAGCCGGGCCTTTTTTGCATTTGACCAGATAAAACCTGCCAAAATGAACCTGTCCCTTTTTGGCAGGTTAGCGGAGCTTGCTGGTCTCGAAGTACTCGGGGAACTGGTCCAGAACCTCGGTTTGGTTGCGGAACATCATATGCAGGTGCTTGCTGACCAAAAAGCTCGCTTCGATGGGGTCGCGACCGGCGATTGCGCGGCGAATCTGCTTGTGTTCGTTCACGATGTCCTGATTGTCGAGAACCTGCGTGGCGGCGCGCAGCCAGCGGAAGCGCTCCAAGTCGGCATTGGTCTCTTCGAGCCACGACCACACGGTGCTGCGACATGCGATGCTAAAAATCATGTGATGCATGAGGTTATCGCTCAAAAAGAAGCCGATGCGATCCCCTTCGGCCATGGCCTTTTCCTGCAGCGCGATGGCGCGGTCGAGCTGCTCGATGCCGGCCGACGTGGCTCGCGCACAGCACTCCACAATCACCTGCTTTTCCAGATGCTCGCGAATGTAGCAGGCACTCTCGGCAAGGGTGAGGTTGATGGGTGAGACGTAGGTGCCGCTCTGGGGCACGGTGCGCACCAGGCCCTCTTGCGCCAGACGCACCAGTGCCTCGCGCACAGGGGTGCGCCCCATATCCAGGTCGTCACAAAGTTGCTTGACGCCCAGCTTTTCGCCCGGCTTGTAGTCCAGGTAGACGATTTTGCGTCGAACGGTGTGGTAGGACTGGTCCTGTAGGCTCGTTTCCTGCTCGCCGACGTGCATCGATTCTTCCATAGCGCCTCGCAACTGTTCTATCAAACTCATATGTCAGTTGTTAATTATGCCGCGAATCAGCTCTCCGCGGTGGGTAATTCGGCTGTTGCCTGAGAACTATTGCGGCATCTTAGTCTGTGTTTGCGCAAGGCTGCGCTCAATGTTGCCGTATCATAAGCCGTCGCAAACGTGAAATAGAAAGAAGGAATTCCATATGCAACTGGCAAATATCGTACGCGAGCGCTGGAAAGGCGTCTTGTTCTGCCTGATCATCGCTATCCCCGCGACGTTGCTCGGTAAACAAATTGAGGTGGTCGGCGGTCCGGTATTTGCCATCCTCTTTGGCATGGTCCTGGCGCTCGTCTTTCCCAAGAATCGTCGCGAACAGCTCACCGCCGGCGTCACCTATACGTCCAAAAAAGTCTTGCAGTACGCGGTTATCCTGCTTGGCTTTGGCATGAATCTCTCCCAGATTCTGTCCAAGGGCGCCCAGTCGCTGCCGATTATCGTGGCGACGATCTCGACCTCGCTTGTCATCGCCTTTGTGCTCTGCCGCGTTATGAACGTGCCGGGCAAGATCGCGACGCTTGTAGGTGTGGGTTCGTCGATTTGCGGCGGTTCTGCCATCGCCGCGACCGCACCCGTCATCGATGCCGACGATCGCGAGATTGCCCAGGCTATTTCGGTCATCTTCCTGTTTAACGTTATCGCGGCGCTCGTGTTTCCGACGCTCGGCGGCATGCTCGGGCTGACCAACGAGGGTTTTGGCCTGTTTGCCGGTACCGCCATCAACGACACCTCGTCCGTAACGGCTGCGGCGAGCGCTTGGGACAGCATGCATCCCGGCGCCAATGTGCTCGAGAGCGCCACGGTGGTCAAGCTCACCAGGACGCTGGCCATTATTCCCATCACGTTGGTCCTCGCATGCTGGCAGATGCATCTGGCGCGCAAGGCCGGCGGTGACGCCAAAAGCACGTTCTCCCTTAAACGCGCGTTTCCCATGTTTGTGCTGTTCTTTGTGCTGGCGAGCGTGATCACTACGGTGTTTCAGCTTCCCGCGTCCTTTACGGCGCCCATCAAGGAGCTGTCGAAGTTCTTTATTGTGATGGCCATGGCGGCTATTGGTTTTAATACCGATATCGTCGAGCTGGTCAAAAAGGGCGGCAAGCCCATCGCGCTGGGCTTTTGCTGCTGGATTGGCATTGCGTGCATGAGTTTGGGAATGCAGCACGTGCTGGGAATCTGGTAGAGAAGTAGCTTATTTGCGTGCTGCGTGCTGGTGAGCGCATTCTCACGGTGGAGCGATAGGAGCTCTTGCGGGTATGGCTTGTCCGCAGGTTTATAAGTCCCGAAGAGCTCTTATCGCCCCGCCAGGATGGCGATGCGGGGCAACACCTATACTCGCAGGACGGCGCTTTCTGCCCTATAGTGTTTGGTGAGCAATATCGTTCAATTTTGAAACACTCGGTCGTGCGACCGTCGGCGGTTGCACGTCGCCGCGGACAGGGGCAAATCATGGATAGCGATGCCAAGCTGAACATCTTGACTGGGGCCCTGGCTGCTGCCGGGGCCTCGGCATTGGCAATCGATGCGCGTGGGGACGTCGCGATTTCGACCATGAATGACGCGGCGCTTGAGCGGGATGTGGCGGCTTTTGTCGCTGAGCGCCTCGACCGTATAGGAGACGGCGCGCGTCTGGTTATGGGACGTGCGGGTGCGCGCCTGAGCCTGACCGTTCGCCCCGCTGACAAAGAGAGCGTAAGCCTCTGGGTCGTCGTGGTCCGCGAGGTGCGCGGTGCCGCGGCGCATGCGGGCATCGAGTGGCTCAACGCCGACGAAGTTGAGGCCCGCTACGAATCGAGCGCGTACGGCATCGTTGAGGGGGCGGCCTCGGTGGCTGCGCCGGTTGCCGAGAGCTACGCGCGCGGTGTGCCCCTTATGCTCGAGGGCGAGCTGGGAGCGGGTCAGGTCGAGATCGCCAAGCGCCTCTATCTGGACGGTCCTTTTGCCGATCAGCCCTTTGTTTCCGTTGCGCTCGATGAGCTTACCGATCGCGGTTGGCGCCACGTGCTCAAAAGCTCCGAATCGCCGCTGTTCCAAACGGGGCTGACCCTTTGCATTGAGGGCTGGAATGCGGTTGGCCCCCAGCGCCTCCGCGAGCTGGTCTCCACGATGGCCGACACCGCGTTGGCGACGCGCTGCCATGTGGTGCTGACGGCGAATGACATGCCGGGCGGCAGCGAAAGTGATCAAGCCGCCTTTGTGACCGAGCGCTTCGCCTGTGCGGTGAGCGTGGCGCCGGCAATCGCCGAGCAGGGGGCCGCGTCGACGAAGGTTGCGCGCTATTTGGAATATCTCGCTGATGCATTTGGGACGGCAGCGCCCAAGCTGTCTGCCGCGGCGACGAAGACGCTCGATGTTTACCGCTGGCCGCGCAATTATCTGCAGCTCCGCGAGGTCTCGGAACGACTGTATATATTGGTGGGGGCGGGCACGGTGGACCGTGCTGTGGCGGAGGAAGTGCTCGCCCAAGAGGACGTGATTAAGACCGCAACTTTTGGCGCCCCGACACTCGAAAGCGACCTGTATATTCTGCGACCGCTGGCCGATACCGAGCGAGATATCGCGCATCTGGTTGTAGATCATCTCCACGGCAACCGAACCCGTGCGGCGGAGGTGCTGGGCATAAGCCGAACAACGCTGTGGCGCTTGCTGAAGGACGATGACCGTTGAGCGAGGCGCCCGTGACCGCGCGCGACGCGTGTGCTACAGTCCAAAGCGTTATTGTTTCGATTTGGTTACGGCGTGCGGGGGCGTATGGCTGAGACTACAAAACCGAGCCGCAGAAGGCGGAGTGCCGCGCCGGTCAACCGACGCACGACATCGGTGACGTGGGGCAAACACGCCTCGGGGTTTGATGGCTCGTTCAAGCGCACTAAATACGGCTATCCTTCGGCAAGCGCTCGCTTGGCCATGCAGGCCGAGTCCTCGTTGTGGGGCCGCAAACGCGTGGTGGGCTCAAAGCTCAAGCACGACGGAACGCTCGGTTACATCAGCCGCGGGGCGGCTCGTCGCAGCGGACTCAATCCGGCTGGTTGGCATCGTTATGTTCCGATCGCGGTCGTCATTGCGGTGATCGTCATCGCACTCGCTGCGCTTGGCTACGCCGGCGGTGGCGCCAACTTGGACGCAGTGTTTAAATCGCCCGAGCTCGCGCATGCAGGCACAGAAGTTGTCGAGGGCGCTCAGACCCAGACGGGCGTCGCGCCCCAGCGCGGTATCGTCGCGGCGGCTTCCACCATCGCCGACGCTCAAAAGGACGAAGATAAGCAAGGCGACGACGCCGAAACGGCCCAGACGAACGAAACGACGACAACTCCATCGGCAAGATAAGTTGCGAGTGGGACAGCAAATTTGGGACGGGGCCTTTTAGCTGCCCAAGTGCCGAATGCCAACAGTAACTCATTCGATGTCAGTCGCCAGCAGCGAGCGGCCGCCGTTCGGTAGAACGGCGGAACTGTCTACTTCACGTACACCACGTTGTCGCGGCGCGGCTTTGCCTCGGGTAGCGTGTCCTCGGCATAGCCCAGAATGCAGTTACCGACACCGCGCAGGCTGCCGTCGGCGGGCAGGCCCCAGCTGGCCAGCAGCTCCAGGCCCTCGGGCGAGTCAAAGACCTCATGCGCGCGGTGAATCCAGCACGAATCGACACCCAGTGCATAGGCGGCGTTGAGCAAGTTGCCCATAGCGAGCGAGCCGTCTTCCAGATGTGTGGGCACGCTGCGGTCAACCAGCACCACCACAACGGTCTTGGCGCCATAGAAGGGGTCGCTGTTGCTGCCCATGACCTGGGCGTTGAGCTGTGAGAGACGCTCGACGGTCGCGGGGTCGGTGACGGCGACAAACGTCACCGGCTGGCGGCCCATGCCGCTCGGTGCATATTGGCCGGCTTCGATAATACGTGCAAGCTTTTCGGCCTCGACGGGACGATCGCTGTAGTTGCGGCAGCTGCGACGGTGAATGAGCGCTTCGATAGTCTCCATGGTGTCTCCTTGCGGTGGCGTTGCAGATGCCCCGTTCATACCCGTCGGGCTTAAACGATAGACGGTCAATTGCCCGGCCAAAAGGATAGATTCCAATTGGGAAAGTAGGTTTGCATAAAAGTACCTTCAGAATGTGACAAACCAATGGGATGGTTAAACGTTTTATCCCGTCTACCCTGCGGTTTTTTACCACTTGCCTAAATGACGAACGCATAACCTTTGATAAAGGTTTTACTAAAGGAGTACCAACGTTTATCAATGCGCCGTGGTGGCGCCGGGCCAGGAGGTAACATCATGTTCCAGGCTGGAGATGTCGTCGAGACCGATTTCGAAGGATTTCTGAAGCTGCTGCGTTCCAAGACGCGCGCTTTCGTGTCGATCAACGATCACGAGTACTACATCACGCACACCGATGGCTATTGGCGTGTTCAGGATTGCGAGGCCCTCAACGATAAGGGCCACTTTACTGACTGCTCCGAGCTGGTCAACACGGTCTGCGAGGTCGTCGAGCTGCCGTGGATCTGCGGCAAGAGCCTGCACGATAGCTTCTCGGGCGCCACGGTCTACGAGGCCGTTGCTGCCTAACGGCCAACAACTGATATTCTCTCGCAACCGCCGGCGCCGCCCCCGCGCCGGCGGTCTTTTTTGTCGATATGCTTATGTAGAGCCGACCATAAACAACGAGCGTATTGACGATAGTCAAAACTCGGACTAATGTAGAGATATAAATTGGTCAAAACTCGGACTATCGAATGGTGGGAGAGATGAATAGTGCAGTTAGCCCGGTCGATTTCGACCGGATGCTCAACGGGCTTGACCGTATCTATTCGGAGTTCGCGCGCGCCTGCGGTCTTTCGGACTGCGCCTACTGGATGCTCGTCGACACGAGTGCGGCGGGCGGAAGCGTTGCCGTGAGTCGGCTGACGAGTGAATGGTTCTACAGCAAACAGACCATCAATTCGGCGATCAAGACGCTTAGGGCGCGAGGGCTTGCGACGTTGGAGTTTGCCGAAGGTAGTCGTAAGAACAAGGTTGTGCGACTGACCGAAGAAGGCGTGCGGTTTGCCAAGCGCTACGCGTTGCCAGCGCAAAAAGCCGAGCAACAGGCATTCGAGGCGCTCGAGCCGTGGGAACAGCGCGAGATCATGCGCTTGGTCGGTAAGTTCTCCCATGTTCTTAACGAAGAGTGCGAGGCATTTAAACGGCAAGTGGCCGCTGAGAACGAGGCTGACGATAAGAGCGAAGGGGAGACATGCGACTCTTAATGAGGTTTATGAGGCCGTATCGCGGGCTGATTGCGGTGACGCTGTTTGCGGTGCTGATAGATAACGTCGGTACGCTGTTGGTTCCCACGATGCTGGCGAACATGGTCAACACCGGTATTACCACGGGCGATATCGACTATATTTTACGCAACGGCCTGTACATGCTTATCGCGACCGGCATGGCCAGCGGCGGCACGGTGCTGGGCTGCTATCTTTCGGCGCGCCTGGCCGCCAACGTGGCCTGCGATATCCGCAATGCCGTGTACGACAAGTCGCTCGAACTCGCGGCTAGCGACTTTGAGCGCTTTGGCACGGGTTCGATGATCACGCGCTCACTCAACGACATCAACGTGATTCAGCAGGCTGTCCTTCAGACGATTCAGTTGGTGCTGCCGGTACCGTTCTTGGCCGTGGCGGGCATCATTTTTGCCTGGTTTATCGATCCTGCCATGGGCACGCTGCTGGGCGTGGTCGTTGCGATTGTGCTGGTGGCGGCGGTCTTTACCGTGGCCAACGCCGCGCCGATCTTTATGCGCCTGCAGAGCTTTATCGACCGTATGAACGTGGTGCTGCGCGAAAATATCGTGGGCGTGCGCGTTATCCGCGCATTTAACAAGGAGCACCACGAGGAGCAGCGCCTGGACGAGGTGTTTAGCGATTACGCGGCCAATGCCATCAAGGTCAACCACCTGTTTGTGGGTCTCGACAGCTCCAGCTTCTTTTTGATGAACATCGCCGAGGTGGCGGTGCTGTGGGTGGGCGGCAACCGCGCGGGCGTCCATGCCATGCAAATCGGCAGCATTTCGGCCGTGTTGGAATACGCGATCCTGATCCTGTTCTTTGTGATGATGGCGCAGATGGTGATTCTGACGCTTCCGCGCGCTGCGGCGTGCCTCAACCGTGCGCAGCAGGTGCTCGAAATCGAGCCGAGCATCGTGGACGGCAAGGCAACGCTGGGCGACGGGGCGCCTGAGTCCGCAGATGGTGCCGACGCGGTTGCTGTGTTCGACCATATGTCGTTCCGTTTTGACGATGCCGATGAGGACACCCTGTGCGACCTGAGCTTTGCCTGTCGCCGTGGCCAGACCACGGCGATTGTGGGCTCGACGGGTTCGGGCAAGTCGACGGTGGCCAAGCTCTTGTTGCGTTTCCACGATGCCACGAAGGGCGCCATTCGCCTGAATGGTGTTGACCTGCGCGACCTTTCGCAAGGTGAGATTCGCGGGCATATCGCTTACGTGCCGCAGAAGGCATGGCTGTTCTCGGGTACGGTGGCGAGCAACCTGCGCTTTGGCAACGAAGACGCGACCGGGGCTGACATGCTCCATGCGCTGGAGGTTGCCCAGAGCACCTTTGTGCTCGACCAGCCCCAGGGGCTCGATACGCCGGTGGCCCAGGGCGGCACGAACTTTTCGGGTGGTCAGCGCCAGCGCCTGGCGATCGCCCGCGCACTCATGAAGCATGCCGACCTGTATATCTTCGACGACAGTTTTTCGGCCCTGGACTTTAAGACCGATGCGGCACTGCGCCATGCGCTGCAGGACGAGACGCGCGATGCCGCGGTGCTCATCATCGCCCAGCGCATCTCGACTATTTTGCATGCCGATCAGATCGTGGTGCTCAAAGACGGCGAGATCGTGGGCTTGGGCACGCATGGCGAGCTTATGGAAACCTGCGAGGTGTACCGCGCCATCGCGGAATCGCAGATGAAGGGAGGTGAGTAGCATGACCGAGGAGCTCAAAAAGCAGGGCATCGCTGATGGCGCCGCGGTTGCAGAGACAGTCGAGGAGACGGGCGTCGCGCCCGACCTGGACGAAGCCGCCAAGGCGGCGGCGGAGCGCGAGGCTCGCCGCCAAGCGCTCTACGAGGAAAACGAGCGCGCCGAGGACGAGCGTGCCCGCGCCGAGGCGGAGCGCATGCGCGACGTTGACGACGAGGACGAGGACGAGACGCCCCGCGACACCTGGGCGACGGTGCGCCGCCTGTGGAGCGAGGCCGCCGGCGACCATTGGCGCTTCTATATCGTGTTCGCGAGCATCGTGTTCTATGTCATCTTTAACACCGCGGCGCCGGCTTACAGCGCCCGCGTGATCGATGAGCTGTGGGGGCATATGAAGCTGGCGTTTGCCAACAACGCTACCTTCAGCATTACCTGGGAGAACTGCGGCAGGACCATCTTCATCTACTTTATGATCTGGACCGCCGCTGCCTCGTTCTACGCACTCCAGAGCTTTTTGATGTCGAGCGTTGCCGAGCGCCTCAACCTGCGCCTACGCAACCGCATCGCGCAAAAGCTCAACCGTCTGCCGCTTGCCTACTTTGACGCGCATCGTCCCGGCGAGGTCGTCAGCCGTGCGACCAACGACTTGGACAAGATGTCCGAGAGCATGCAGCGCGGCTTGCTGCAGCTTCTGGTGTCGATCGGTACCGTGGTGGGCGCCGTGAGCGTGATGTTCGTGTTTAGCGTGCCGCTCACGCTCGTCTTTTTGTTCTTTACGGCACTTTCGCTGCTGGTGACGAAGGTCGTGTCGCGCCGCACGCACGATGTGACGGGCGAGCGCCAGGAGTGGGTGTCCAAGATTACGAGCGCGGTCGAGGAAGGCTACTCGGGCCGTCTGGTGATCCGTGCGTTTAACCGCGAGCGCCAGAGCTCTGTCGAGGTACACGAGGCTTCAAAGGAGCTGGCGCGCGTGAGCACCAAGGCCGACTTTATGATTAACGCCGTTGGTCCCGCGGTGCGCTTTATCGGCCGCTTGGCGCAGATCGTGATTGCGCTTGTGGGCTGCAGCATGTTGGTTGCCGGGCATATGACCGTCGGCGTGTTCCAGGCGTTCTTCCAGTTTATCTATGAGGCGTCCGAGCCCATGACGCAGCTGTCGTTTACCTTTAACTCGCTGCAGAGCGCGCTGGCGAGCGCCGAGCGCGTGTTCGACCTGCTCGACGAATCCGAGATGGAAGCCGATCCGTTGCCGGCGGTCGCCGCCAGGCTGCCGGGCAAGGTGGAGGGCCGTGTTGCCTTTGAGCACGTGCGTTTTGGCTATGCGCCCGACAAGCCGCTCATGCGCGACGTGTCGTTTGCCGCCGAGCCGGGCCAAAAGATCGCGGTGGTGGGAACCACGGGCGCGGGCAAGACCACGCTCATCAATCTGCTCATGCGCTTCTACGAGATCGACGGTGGCCGCATTACCCTCGACGGTGTGGACACGAGCCGCATGGACCGCGGCGAGCTGCGCCAGCAGTTTGGCATGGTGTTGCAGGATGCCTGGCTGTTCGATGGCACCATTGCCGAGAACATCGCCTATGGCTGTCCCGAGGCAACGCGCGAGGAGATTGTCGCGGCCGCACGTGCCGCGCAGGTCGACTTCTTTGTGCGCACTATGCCGCAGGGCTACGACACGCGTGTGGCTAACGATGCCGAGAGCATCAGCCAGGGCCAACGTCAGCTGCTGACCATCGCGCGCGTGCTGCTCAACAACCCGGCGATCCTCATCCTGGACGAGGCGACGTCGAGTGTGGACACGCGCACCGAGCTCGCCATCGGCCGCGCCATGGACGCGCTTATGCGCGGGCGCACGAGCTTTGTGATCGCGCACCGTCTGTCGACGATCGTCGATGCCGACCTCATCCTGGTCATGGATCACGGCAATATCATCGAGCAGGGTACGCACAAGGAGCTGCTGGCTGCTGAGGGCGCTTATGCCGACCTCTACCTAAGTCAGTTCGCATAAGGTGACAAGGGGACAGTCCCGCATGTCACATCGAAAAGAAGGCGCGCCGGGGGCGGATTCCCTGGCGCGCCTTCTTGCGTTGATACTGTTTTGAGCCGTCCGCAGCCCTAGCGCTCGTCCATGAGCTTGGCGACGAGGGCCTTGAGCTCGGCCACCTCTCGCTCGAGTTCCTTGACGCGGCGGGCGTTCTCGGTGATGCCCTGACGGTTGAGGGCGCTCTGCTCGGCGGCATCGTCGGGCATGTACTCGCGATGCTGCTTGGCGTCGAAGCTCTCCTCGAACACGCGGCAGCCGTTGCGCTTGATGATGCGCCCCGGCACGCCAACGACGGTGCAGTTGTCGGGCACGTCCTTGACGACGACCGAGTTGCCGCCGATCTTGACGTTGTTGCCAATGTGGATGTTGCCAAGCACCTTTGCGCCCGTGCCCACCGTGACATTGTTGCCCAGGGTGGGGTGGCGTTTGCCGGTCTCGTTGCCGGTGCCGCCGAGCGTGACGCCCTGGTAGAGCACGCAGTTGTCGCCCACAATGGTGGTCTCGCCGATAACGACGCCCATGGCGTGGTCGATAAAGAAATGTTTGCCGATCTGTGCAGCGGGATGAATCTCGACGCCGGTGATGTGGCGGGTGATTTGCGAGAGCACGCGGGCGAGCGAGCGATGACCGTGCTCCCAGAGCCAGTGCTCGGGCACATGGTTCCACTTGGCATGCAGGCCAGGGTAGGACAAGAAGATGACCAGGCCGTTTTGCGCGGCGGGGTCCTGTGCCTGGACGGTCTTGATATCCTCGCGAATGGTATTGATAAAGCTCACCGGCCGCCCTCCCTTAGCGCCATGGCAATGCGATTCAATAAAGTATAGCGATTTGCTAGGGATTAGGAAGGACAATCTTGGCGCCATTGCGCTACAGATGTCAGTTATGCAAACTTGCTGGTAATGGAGTCATGCTTTTGTGGGGTTGCGCACGAGGGGGAGCCGCAACCGTATACTGGTCAACTTGGACGTGTCCGCGCCCACAACTGAGAGGTTTTACTTCATGGGTTTCATCAATTTTATCGCCGAGCTGCTTAAAGACCCGCGCAGCGCGATTGCCAGCTGGATCGCCGCCGGCCCGCTTATGGCCTACGGCTGCGTGTTCCTGATCATCTTTATCGAGACGGGCGTGGTGTTCTTCCCGTTCCTTCCTGGCGACTCGCTGCTGTTTGCCTCGGGCTTCTTTGCCCATAACGGCGGCTTTAACATCGTGGCGCTCCTGGCCACCGCATGGGCCGCAGCCATCCTGGGCGATCAGTGCAACTTTATGATCGGCCACTTCTTTGGCAAAAAGATTATCGCTTCGGGCAAGGTCAAGGCCATGACGCCCGAGCGCATCAAAAAGTCCGAGGATTTCCTGGATAAGTGGGGCCATCTGGCCATCTTCCTCGGTCGCTTCTTCCCGTTCATCCGCACCTTTGTGCCTTTTATCGCCGGCATGGGCGGCATGCACTGGCGCAACTTTGTCATCTTTAACGTGCTGGGTGGCATTACCTGGTCGACGGTCTTTACGCTGCTGGGTTACTTCTTTGGTGGCATTCCGTTTGTGCAGGAGCACTTTGAGCTGCTGATCGTCGGCATCGTCGCCGTGTCGATCATCCCGACCGTGGTCGGTCTGGTTAAGGCCAAGCTCGGTAAAAAGAACGCCTAGTCCGAGCTTGTTTTCGGACGTTAATTCCAAGGCCCGTCATCGGATTCGATGGCGGGCCTTTTGTGTTGAAAGCAAATGAAAATACTTTACTTAGTTAAAGAAAAACGTTTTATCCAAGGCGTGCGGGGAGTACAATCACCTGCATGCGAATCGACGCGCCATCGGCTTTGATGCTGCCCGCGTGTCCTGCCCGGCTCTACGCTTCCGGGTATGCGACGTTGCGACGCGGCCGGCTTCGGTCCTTGCGTGCGGGTTCGCGAGTATGCAACCGTGTATGTAAGGAGCGACATATGACTGTCGAGAAGAAGGATATCGATTGGGGTAGCCTCGGCTTTGGCTACATGAAGACCGATTACAGCTACGAGGCCCATTGGAAGGACGGCGAGTGGGACGAGGGCGGCCTGACCACCGACCACACCCTGCATGTCTCCGAGTGCGGCGGCATCTTCCACTACTGCCAGGAGGTCTTTGAGGGCCTGAAGGCCTACACCGCCGAGGACGGCAGCATCGTCTGCTTCCGTCCCGACATGAACGCCGAGCGTATGTACAACTCCGCCCAGCGTCTGGAGATGCCCCCGTTCCCCAAGGACAAGTTCGTTGAGGCCGTCAAGCAGGTCGTCTCTGCCAACGCCGCCTGGGTTCCGCCCTTCGGCTCTGGCGCAACCCTGTATGTGCGTCCGTTTATGATCGGCTCCGGTGACGTGATCGGCGTGGCTCCCGCTCCTGAGTACACGTTCCGCATTCTCGTGACCCCGGTCGGTCCGTACTTTAAGGGTGGCCTCAAGCCTGTCAAGCTGCGCGTTTCCGAGTACGACCGCGCCGCACCGCACGGCACCGGCAACATCAAGGCTGGCCTCAACTACGCCATGTCCCTGAAGCCCACGATGGAGGCTCACCGCGAGGGCTATGCCGAGAACCTGTATCTCGACTCCGAGTCCCGCACCTATGTCGAGGAGACCGGTGGCGCCAACGTCCTGTTCGTGAAGGAGGACGGCACGCTTGTCGTCCCGCAGTCGCACACCGACTCCATCCTGCCCTCCATCACCCGTCGTTCGCTCGTTCAGGTTGCCGAGGATTTGGGCATGACCGTCGATCAGCGTCCCGTCGAGTGGGCCGAGGTCAAGGCCGGCACCTTTGTCGAGTGCGGCCTGTGCGGCACCGCTGCCGTCATCTCTCCGGTTGGCGAAATCGACAACAAGGTCTACGGTGCCGATGAGACCGTGACCTTCCCGGCTGGCTACACCGAGATCGGTCCTGTGATGAAGAAGCTCCGCGAGACCCTGACGGGCATCCAGTCTGGTGCTGTTGAGGACAAGCACAACTGGGTTTACACCGTGGCGTAATTCGTCTTACCTGCCCGGGCGGAGAGCAAGTTCCCTCCCGGCGCGTCCTCGGACATGCAAGAAGCCCTCGCTGCGCACTTCGTGCGGCGAGGGCTTCTTGCGTCCTGCGGAGTGCGCCGGGAGGGAACTTGTTCTCTGCCCTGCGGGTTCGGCGATGTCACAACGGGCAATGATTAATCTGAATAAAGATGGTGCGCGGCCTTTTAGGCTGCGCTTTTGCTTTGCTTCGCGCCATGTGGGGGCGGTGGCGACGTGCATTTTTGCGAGTATTCTGCAGTCGAAGGTCCCTGCATACCGATCTCGGGCAAAAAATCGGGAGTTCTCGATGTTTTCTACGAATGATGGGCGGGGTTATGGGCTGGCAGCGTTTGATTTGCAGGGATATTCGCGGTCTTTGGCATTTATCGTGGCGCCCGAAGCTCTTGGTTATGTTGAATACTCCTAAAAATGCACGACGCTTAGAGGGGGACCTTCGCGAAAAAGGAAACCGCCCCGTCGAAGTATGCATTCGACGGGGCGGTTTATGCATTTGGCCGATTAAGGATGCGCTGTCAAACTACTAGAACTTGACGGTCGGGGCCTGGCGGGCTGCTTCGGCGGCCTCGAAGCCCTGGCGCTCCTTAAACTGGAAGATGCCGGCAAAGATGACAGCCGGGAACGTCTGAATGGCGTTGTTGTAGCTGAGCACGCAATCGTTGTAGCTCTGGCGTGCATAGCTAATCTTGTTCTCGGTATCCTCGAGCGATGCCTGCAGCTGCGTAAAGTTGGTGTTTGCCTTAAGATCGGGATAGGCCTCGGCTACGGCGAAGAGCTGACGCAGCGCACCGGTCAGCACGTTGTCGGCTTCCATCTTGGCTTCGGGCGTGGTGGCCTTGACGGCGGTGTTACGCGCGCTGATCACGGCGGAGAGCGTCTCCTGCTCGTGCTTGGCGTAGCCCTTGACGGTCTCGACCAGGTTGGGGATCAGGTCGTTGCGACGCTGCAGCTGCGTATCGATGTTCTGCCAGGCGTTATCGATGCGGTTACGCTTGGTGACCATGTTGTTGTAGATGCCGGCGATGGCGCAGGCAATCACAATGACAACAACGATGCCGATGATGACGGGAAGCATGATGTCTCCGTTTCGAATGGCCGCGGCGGCATGCGCCAGCTGCCGTTGGTATAACGCTACTAGTATACCCGCAACGTTTTGTCGTGCCGAACTTTCCGGTAAGCGTTGTGTTTTCGGCGGGGTTGGCACCGGGGCAAAGCGCGCGAGGTACAGGTGTAAGATATGCGACAGATTGACGAGTGTTGTCTTTGCCCTGAGGATGGCGATACCAGTGGACCTTCGCATCAAGAAAACCTACCGCGCCCTGTTCGATGCCTTTACCGAGCTTCTCGAGGAGCATCGTTTTGAGGACCTGACGGTTGCCATGCTGTGCGACCGCGCCATGATTCGCCGCACGACGTTCTATAAGCACTTTCGCGATAAAAACGATTACTTCGCCTTTTATATCGATGAGCTCATGTCGGGCTTGCCGCAAAAACAGCCCGATGAGGCCGGCGCGGTGTCTGCCGAGGACGTGCGCGCGCTTCGGCACGCGATTTTGGACGATGCCATGGATTTGATTCTGGCGCACGAGCGGCTCATGGATAACATTTTGGCAAGCAGCATGTCGGGCATGTTGACCAACGTTATTTGCGACCGCATTGCCCACTCCATCCGCGAGCGTGTGATGAACGTGCTTGCCGAGGATGCCCTGGCCCCCGTGTCACTCGAGACGACGTCTGAGTTTGTCGCCGGCGGTATTATTCGACTTTTCACGATATGGTGGGAGTCGGGTCACGATCTTGAGCGTCGACCTGAGATAGCCGACGTGGTCGATGCGCTGTTTGAGCGGACCATGACACCGGTGCATCACTAGAAGTGGCGGAGAGAGGGGGATTCGAACCCCCGGAACGCTCTCGCGCTCAACGGTTTTCAAGACCGCCGCATTCAACCGCTCTGCCATCTCTCCGTGAGTCGTAATGATAGCATCGTTTTGGATTTGCAACAGGGAAGGCGAACGATGACGATCACCGAAATCGATGAGAAGTTCATGCGCGAGGCGCTGGCGGAGGCGCGCGCCGCCGCTGCGGTGGGCGAGGTACCGATTGGTGCCGTGGTAGTGCGCGCGGGCGAGATTGTCGCGAGGGCGCATAATCGCCGCGAGCTCGATCAGGATCCTTCGGCTCATGCCGAGTTTTCGGCTCTGTGCGCCGCCGCTCATGCGCTTGGGCGCTGGCGCCTTTCCGATTGCACGGTCTACGTGACGCTCGAGCCCTGCTGTATGTGCGCGGGGCTTATGGTTAACGCGCGCGTGGGGCGCTGCGTGTACGGCGCGGCCGATGCTAAAGCGGGCGCTCTGGGGTCGCTATACGACCTCAATGCCGATTCGCGCCTGAATCATCGGTTTAATGTGACCGCCGGCGTGCTGGCAGACGAGTGCCGCGCGGTGCTGAGCGGTTATTTTAGTGGGCTGCGTGGCACCGATGGTGCTGGCTGCGGTTGTGGGGCCGATCTTGAGGCGCATACCGCCCACGCCGAGGCGCTTGCGGGTGTCGAAGATACTGCCGTTGGGGCGGTCGATTTTGGTGCCGCGTGCCGCCGGCCCCGCCGTGTGCAGCTGGCGATCGACTCCTTTAAGGGCAGCGTTTCGAGCGCGCAGGCGGAGGAGGCCGTTGCCGAAGGTGTGCGCCGCGTGTGGCCCGATGCCCAGGTAAGCGCGCTGCCGCTGGCGGATGGCGGCGAGGGAACGCTCGATGCCGTTGCCGCGTGCGGCGGTGAGGTCGTGGCATGTGAAGTCGCAGGCCCTCTGGGCGACTGTGTGTCTGCCCGGATGCTGGTGGACGGCGAGTACGAGTCGGCTGTAATCGAGATGGCCGAGGCGGCGGGTATTGGGTATTCGCCTTGCACAGAGCCGGCGGCGTTGGCCGCTACGACCTATGGCGTGGGCGAGCTCATGCTTCGAGCGGTTCGTGCTGGGGCAAAGACTATCTATATTGGTCTGGGCGGCAGTGCCACCAACGACGGTGGCGCCGGCATGCTGCAGGCGCTGGGCGCGCGTGTGGTCGATGATCAGGGCTGCGATGTCGCCCCTGGTCTCGCGGGGCTTGAGCAGGTGGCGAGTATCGATTTGGCACCGGCGCTTCGGGCGCTGAATAGCGCGCGTATCGTCGTGCTCTCTGATGTCGAGAACCCGCTCGTGGGGCGTCGTGGGGCACTTGCAGTGTTTGGCGGGCAAAAGGGCCTGCCGACAGACGATGTCGAAGCGCTGGGCAGGTACGACAGTTGGATGGTCGGCTACGGCCGCCTGCTCGATGCGGCGATTACCGGGGTGCGGGCTCAGGGGTTGTTGCGCGTGCCCGAGGGCGTGCGGACATTTGGCTCGGTGCTCGGCGTGCCTGGCGCGGGCGCGGCAGGTGGCTTGGGCGCCGCGCTGCTGGCGCTCGGTGCTGAGTTGCGTTCGGGCGTGGAGACGGTGCTCGATCTGATTGGGTTTGACGAGCGCGTGCGCGATGTCGACCTGGTCATTACAGGCGAGGGCAACATGGACGAGCAATCCGCTGCCGGCAAGGCGCCGGTGGGCGTGGCCCGCCGTGCCAATCGCTATGGCAAGCCGGTAGTCGCCGTCGTGGGCGGTCGTGCGGATAATTTGGATGCGGTGTATGGTCAGGGCATCGACTTGGTCCTGCCGGTCTGCCGCAGGCCCATGCCTCTTGACCAAGCGCTCGACCCCCAGGAAGCCACAACCAACCTCATCTGCGCCGGTGAAGCAGCCGCCCAAGCCTACGACCTCGCCCGCCTCTAAAACCCAACTCCCTATAAGTTGCGGTGGAATAGTTCCTGTTTGGCGGCTCAGGCGGCAAACAGGAACTATTCCACCGCAACTTCGAGAATGGCTATCCGAGGCTGGTCGCCTTGGGCCTTGGGTCGGACCGTCCGCCATGAAATGCGGCCATCTACTACGTTTAGCCGAGCGCCCTTGACCATCCCGGATTTTGTGAAATTAAAACCGACGCTCCTATAAGTTGTCAAGAGGCAGTTTGCGGGAGCGCTCTCTCCAATTCGCACAGGAGCTCGTAATACCTCCTCTCCAGTTTCGTCGA
>JAHAAK010000074.1 GCA_018376905.1 Collinsella sp.
GGAGACCAGCTATATGAAGTCAAGGGCTAAACCGTAAGTTTTCGAGAACAGTTAATTGTCCGAACGTTGCAGCTTGAGAACCGAATATCGAATGCTTTCCGGGCATGGCGAAGCAGGCGGCGGGGCCGCCTCCGATGCCCTTTGGCTTGGATTGCCCTATTCCCTCCCCGGGTCGTACGGGACCTGGTCGCGCATCACCGCGAACACGATGTGGCACAGCTTCCTCGCCACGGCCGTGACGGCCACGCGGTGGGGCTTGCCCTCGGCGCGCTTCCTGTCGTAGAAGGCGCGCAGCCCCGGGTCGTACTGCCTGGCGCGGTTGGCCGCCAGCCACAAAGCGCGGCGAAGGTACGGCGAGCCGTGCTTGGTTATGGGGCCGCCGCCGCTGTCGAACTGCCCGGACTGGCTCACCGACGAGTTCAGCCCGGCGTAGCTCACCAGGGCGGGCGCGTTGCGGAAGCGCGACACGTCGCCTATCTCGGAGACTATCTGGGCGCCCGTGACGTAGGACACCCCGGGTATCGTCAGCACGAGCGGCTCGACCTCGTCGAGCAGGGACCTCAGCCTCGCCTCGACCCCGGCGCACTCGGAATCCGCGAACTCGATCTGCCTTATCAGGGACTTGACCTGGAACGAGGCCGCCTCCTGGCCGAGCCTCACGCCGATCGACGACTTGGCCGCGGCCTTGATCTTCGCGGCGTAGCCGGACGACTTGCCGCCGCGCCTGGACGCCTCGGCGATGTCGCGGGCGAGCGAGTCGGCGCGCCTCCGCGCCAGCTCGAAGGGCAGCGGGGACTTGGACAGCACCGCGCGGCTGCCGGCCCCGAACATGTCCGAGAATATCCCGGCGTACTCGGGGAAGTGGGCGTCCATCAGGCATATGCACTGGGTCTTGAGCTCCGCCACCATGCCGCGCAGCGACTGCAGGTAGCGCGACAGCGACCTCAGCGACGCCATCTCGTCGGTGGCGAGCCTGGTCTCGTCGTACTGGCCTATGCGCAGCGCCTCGGCTATGAGCCCGGCGTCGACGCGGTCGTTCTTGACCTTGTCGAGCCCCTTGAGCTTGCGCACCGCCTTGACCTGCATGGGGTTTATCACGGCGACCGAGTAGCCCCGGGCGACGAGGAACGAGTAGCACGCCATCCAGTAGTGGCCGGTGGCCTCCATGCCCACGACGACGTCGGACGGCGACCCCGCAAGGCCCTCGAGCCACGCGACGGCCCTCTCGAGCCCGGCCTCGGTGTTCTTGAACGGCATCGGCGGGCACATCTCCGCCCCGCGCTCGTCGACCGCCCCTATGACGTGGTCCGTCTTGGCGATGTCCACACCCGCGTAGATCATTCCCGGCTCCCTTCTGCGATGCGGCGGGGCCTGCCCGAGCGCCCGGGACCGCAACCTCCCAAAAGAGATCCGAGGTGGCGCGTCGCCCCTCATCCAGCTAATTCGCGGCCTTTCCCGAACGGGGCAGGATGCCACTCTCCTTTGCGAGGTCGCACCCGTCGCCTCAGCCGTCATGTCGGCATCCCTGCCCGCCAGAGTCTGCATTGCATCTGAAAGCATTCGATATTCGGCTCCCAAATGCAACAACTAAAAGATAGGAGCCCTCATGGATATCAAAGTGATAGACGAAAACCGCTCGCCCATCGAGTGCGTGGTGACGCTTTCCGCCGAAGAAACCGCTGTGCTCGCGCGCGGCGCCTGGATTCGTATGGCGCGCCTGCTGAAAGTGATGCCGT
>JAHAAK010000043.1 GCA_018376905.1 Collinsella sp.
CGGCATTCAGCATCAGGGTAGCGCTGCGACGCGGAAATCGCGCGCCGTTGCCGCGCCCCGCAGCGCCCGCTTCCCCCGAGAACAATTATCAGTGCAGGTCAGCGGAACTCAAAACAGGGGTCTGGCCGGCAATGCTCTGATTTTCCCCGCACTTCCGGATTTAGCGCAAGCTTGACTTGAATGTTTATCAATCGGAGCTGTGAAATCTAGCGTGAACCTTGTTATTCTTGTTTTAAAAGCTAAACTTAACTTATAAGTTAAGTGTACCTAGAAATGGGAGGTGGCCTTTGGTTGAAGGATATGAACTTGTCGAATATAGAGACCCCAAGGGCCGACCGTTTTGGGAGCTGACGACTTCTCCCGCCAACTCTCAATTCCAGAAAATGTTGACAGACCCTAAAAAGAAGCTTGCCGCCCGTAAAATGATCGACCAGATTTCAAAAATCTATGATTATGGGTTAAAGGTTGCGAGTGGGACCTCAAAGCTACGATGTATTGATTCTAAGATTGGCCTCTATGAACTGAAAGGGTTTGACGGGGCAAATCGAGAGATGATTTATGCCATATGTCAGGGCGTAGACAAAATTGTTCTATTGTTTTGGTTTAAAGGACATCAGGGATCAGGAAATATCAGTAAAGAAATCGAGCGAGCCAAGCGATTAGCCGTAATAGCACGTCAACTTCTGGAAACTGAGCGTTGACTTTTATACTTGGCTTTCGAAACGGAGAATACAATGAATAAAGTAGATTTATCTGATTTTTACGCCGAGACAGAAACTAGCGAAACACGCGCTTATGAACACGCGCTAGATATCGAGTTTATTGTTCATCGCGAGATGAGGCATTTGGGTTTAAGCAAAAGCGATTTGGCAAAGCGTATGGGCGTGAGCCTTCAGTCGCTTTCGAAGCTGTTGAATTCTCAGCCCAATATGACGCTGAAGACAATCGCCAGGTTCGAGCTGGCTTTAGGTATCAATATCGTTCCTAAGGTTACCGTTAGCTATTCTAAAGAGCTACCGTTTCTTTCATCCAACAATTCCGTGCGAGAGCAATGGTCTTTTAGGAACGAGCGTCCGTCCTCGCATGTGAATCTCGAGATGATTTCCGGAGGTTTGGCAGCATGAGTGGGGATTTTATTGCTCCAATTCAGATCGTGAATTTGTTCGTCGTTGACTCCGATTTCCATATCGAGGATTCGCCCTCGGATAACATGGAATTAAAAGTTGACGTTAGCTACCAAGATGTCCACCTTTGGAAAAACGGTAATGACGCTCGCGCAAGTTTAAAGATGTGCGTAATTGGCAGCCTCCTTGACAGAGATGAAGGTGCACAGGAGAAGATGCACGCTGGCGTTACAGTATCCATCTCGGTTTCAGCGCAAATGCCAATGAACTCTCCCGATGACGAGGCGCGTCACTACCTTCTTTCAAATGCTATTTCGATGGCATATGCCCATGCAAAGAGCTATTTGATGGTTGTTACTGGACTTTCGCCCATGGGAGCGCTTACATTGCCTGCCATTCTCCCTGCAGAGCTGTCAGCAGATTGCGATGTGCCTTTTCAGAGCGAATAGCAGCCTCTCAATGAGCCTGAGTCGGACGAGTTGCCATCCCCACATCCTTTAAAAAAGTTCTTAAAACAGCCTTAAAGGCGCTCCAGCTCGCGTTGACAGCGTACAATACGCATGTTTGACTATGACAAAAGTGGTTTTTAGGGGAGGGGTGCGCCATGGAGGTGCTGGTTGTTGGCAACACCGCATATGTTGACGATGACTTTTGTGCCAAGGCGTTCCCCGGGGACCATGTGCAGGTCGTAGCCGCGCAGGACACGCGCCGCGACGAGTCATCGCCCCATGCCTCGTGGAAAGAGCTTCTGCAACATCTGGAGCAGGCCTACGAGTTCGACCGCGTGGTCTACCTTTCCAATTACCTTACCCCGCATGTCGATAGCGTGGGCGATATCGAGCTGCTGCGCTCGGTCTTTCGCGCGTGCATGGGTAGCCGGATCCAGCTGTTGTATATAGCAGGGCCCGCAGGTGCCGAGGGCGCCGCCGATGCCGCGGGGCGAACGGGCAAGGGTATTATCGCGCACGCGGCCAACGACCTGTGCCGCTACTACGCTGCTCGCGAGGGCGTTCAGACCAAGATTGCGCGTGCCGTTCCTGTACACCGCGTCTGCCGCGCTGGAAGATCCGTTTTTGGTGCCGCTGTTCGACGCGTGCTCAACCGGGTCGGTCGCTCTGCAGGGCGCGCAAGATGCGGCGTTTCCCCTGCTGTGTGCCGAGGAGCTTGCGGTGCTGGTACGCCGTATCTTCGACAGCTGGGGCGCCTCCTTTGGGACGCTCGACGTTGCCGATGCCTTCCATCACACGGCGGGTGAAGTGGGCGAGGCTCTTCAGGCGCTGTTCCCAGGGCTCTCAGTTGCCTATGGCGATTCTGCCGGCTACGCCCTGCCCGCCAGCGACTTCGCTCGCGTGCGCTATGGTTGGTTTCAGCGCTACGACTTGCTGCGCGATCTTTCGACCATTCAAGCGCGTTGGGATGCTGGCCGCGCAAAGAAGGTCAACCCCTTACGCGCCGCCATCGACCGCATCCAGATGCACTCGCTGCCCATCAAATGCCTGGAGACGGGCGTTGCCTGGGTTCTGTTCGAGGTGCTGGAGCATCTGTTCTCACAATCGGCCCAGCTCAACGTGCTCGATTATCGCCTGCTCTACGTGGTGCTGATCGGCACGCTGTATGGCTTGGACTTTGGCCTGGTTGCGGCGCTGCTGGCGTCGGTGGGTTTGGCAGCCAGCTATTTTACTCAGTACGGCTATACCTTCCAGGGTCTGTTCTATGAGCCGTCTAACTGGCTGCCGTTTATTGCGTACTTTGTTGTGGGTGCCGTGTGCGGCTATGTGCAGCTGCGCAACAGCGAAGCCATTAGGGCGGAGCGCGATCAAAACGAGCTCGTGCGCAACCGCAATACGTTCCTTACGCAGCTCTACCACGATGCGATCGAGGATAAGCGCGCGTACAGGCGCCAGATCGTGGGTCGCCACGACAGCTTTGGCAAGATCTTTGCGGTGACGCAGGAGCTCGACATGCTCAACCCACGCGACATCTATCGCAAGTGCTGCGAGCTTTTGGGCGAGATCCTCGAGAACGATTCCGTGGCGATCTACCATGTTTCGGGCGGGGCATTTGCACGCCTGGTGGCTGCAAGTCCCGCGATTGCCGAAGATGCCGCACGCTCGCTCACGCTTGAGCAGCTTGCACCTCTTTTGGGCGACGGGGGTCGTTCGAACCTGTGGGTGAACCGCGAGCTGACGCCGGGGCTTCCCATGTTTGGATACACGATCGAGCGCGACGGGGCACCCGCCGTGTTGATCTTTGTGCGTAGCGCGGCCGAAAACCAAATGACCCTCTATTATCAAAACCTGTTCCGCATCTTGTGCGGCCTGGTCGAAAGCGCGCTGGGCCGTGCCTTTGACTATGAGGCGGTGGCGCAGGATAAACGCTGCGTTGACGGCACTTGCGTGCTCAAGCAGGCTGCCTTTGGCCAAGAGCTCGCGGCGGAGCAGGCGCTGGCAGATAGCAAGATGGGGAGTTTTTTGCTCCTGCGCGTGGTACCGGGCATGGAGCCTGTCGGCGAGCTGGTGGGCGCAATTGGGTCGGCAATCCGCGAGAGCGACGCGGCGGGCTTGGTCGACGGCGACGTGCTCTACCTGCTTATGCGCCAGGCAAAGGCATGCGATCTGCCCATTATCCGCGAGCGCCTGAGCGCAAAGCAGATTGCGGTGGAGCCCGTCGACGGCGAGGACATCGTGGAGCTGCTGCAGCACATCTCTTACACCGGTGACGGTGAGGGGGGTGCCGCTTGATCTCGCTTGTCGTTGCTGCCGTCTTGCTGCTGATTCATGCGCTGGTTTGCCTGATGCTGTGGACGCTCATGAAACTGGGCCTGCTGCCGGTGCGCGGGCACATGCTGGCTGTGATAGTGCTGGTGCCGCTGTGGGGGCCGTTGCTGGTGGTTTTGCTATCGGTGCGCAGCGCGGTGTTTGGCGAGGGGCTGAAAGAGTCTGCGCTGGAGTCGCTGCGCTTCAACGATGACCTGCATCGCAGCATCCTGGTGCACGACCGTGACGCCGATGCGGGCGTGGTCCCGCTCGAGGAGGCGCTTATCGTCAACGACCCGGCATACCGGCGCCGCCTAATGCTCTCCATGCTCACCGAGGAGCCCGACGCGTACCTGGCGCAGCTGCAGGCGGCTAAGCTTAACGACGACGTTGAGGTGGCGCACTATGCCGCGACGGCGGTGGCGCAGATTTCCAAGGAGTCCGACCTTAAACTGCAGCAGCTGGAGCGTGCCTTCAAGACGGACCCGAGCGCGCAAAACCTCAACGAATACTGCGATTTTCTTGGTGAATATTTGGGCTCGGGCTTGGCCGAGGGGCGCGTTGCTCAGATTCAGCGCCAACAGTACGCGCGCTTGCTTGCGCGTCGCTGCGAGCGCGAAGACACTTTTGAGCTGCGCATTCGATACGCGACGGTGCTGGCCGATGTCGGACAGATCGACGAGGCGCAGGCCGTGACCGACCAGCTGATGCTCGACGTGCCCGAGGAGCAGGAGGTTTGGATGCTTTGCCTGCGCCTGTCCGTGATGCGCCGCGACGGTGACGAGGTCCGCCGTGTGATCGATGCGATTGACAAGCAACATGTGTATTTGAGCGCCGACAACCGCGAAAAGTTGGCGTTTTGGCGCGACGGGGAGGAGGCCAGATGAGCGTGGCGCAACATATCCGCGACCGTGCAGGGCGCTTTCGTTGGATGGGACTCCTCGTGGTGTGGGCGGTCTTTATTGTCATGGCCGCCGTGCTGCTGGTGGAGCGTGCCGGCGTGCAGTACAGTGCGGGCCAGCATAAGCTGGGGATGCTTGCCGCCAACGATGCGGTGCCGGCCTCCTCGGCAATCTTTGGCCAAAAGCCCACGTGCCTGGTCATTACCGATTCCGATCAAGCTGGCGTCGAGGACGTAAAGGAACAGTTCGACCAGATCCTGCTCGACATGAAGATCGCCCATCGCGATGTTGATATTGCCACCGACGGTGCGGACGCGATCCCATCGCTCACGTCGTTTGATCGCGTGATTGTGCTTATGCCCTCGCTTGACGGACTGGGTACGCATCTGACCGATCTGATGAGTTGGGTGAGTGCGGGCGGCTCACTCATGCTGGGCATGACGCCAGATAACTCGAACTACCAGCAGGCTGTTGCTTCCAAGCTTGGGATCGAATCGGCCGGATATGACTATGCGACAGCCGAAAGTATTGTTCCGAGCGATGACTTTATGTTGGGCGGAGGAGAGCGCTACGAGTTCTCGGATCCCTTCGATTCTTCGCTTTCGGTTTCATTGCGCGAAACGGCGCGCGTATGGGCAAAGACCGGTGACGCGGGCACGCCGCTCATTTGGTCTAACGATTGCGGCAGTGGTCACACCGTGGTGTGCAACATTGGTATCTACGACAAGGTCATGCGTGGGTTCTATGCTTCGGCCATAAGCTTACTGGGTGATGCCACGGCCTATCCGGTCATCAACAGCGCCGTGTTCTATTTGGACGACTTTCCTAGCCCCGTGCCCTCGGGTGATGGTACTTATATCAAGCGTGACTACGGCCTTTCCATTGCGGATTTTTACACCAAGGTCTGGTGGCCCGATCTGCAAAAGCTCGCGCAAAAATACGGCATTCGCTATACCGGCGTGATGATCGAAAACTACGAGGACGCGGTCAGCCAGACCGAGCCCGCGCGACAGGCCGATACCACGCAGTTCCGCTATTTTGGCGGCATGCTGCTGCAGATGGGCGGCGAGCTGGGCTTTCACGGCTACAACCATCAGCCGCTTGCGCTCTGGGACACCGACTATGGTACGTTGTACGTCTACAAGACCTAGAAGAACAAAGAGACGCTCGTCGCTTCGCTCAACGAACTTATCGCGTTTCAGGACGAGGTCCTGCCCAACGCTCACGGCTCGGTTTACGTACCGCCGTCGAATATCCTTTCGGCCCGAGCGCGCAAGCTCATCGGCACCGACGTTCCGCGCATTAAGACCATCGCCAGCACGTATTTTGAGGACGGCACGGACCTGCCGTACGTACAGGAGTTTGGCGTGGCGAGCGATGGCATTGTGGAGCAGCCACGTATTGTTTCGGGCGGCATGGTCGACGATTCCTATATGCGCCTGGCAGCCGTGTCCGAGCTCAACATGCACTACGTGAGCACGCACTTTATGCACCCGGACGACCTTTTGGACCCCGATCGCGGTGCCAAGGAGGGCTGGGAGGTCTACAAGGGCGGCCTGGTCGACTACCTGGAGTGGCTTACCAAATCCGCGCCCGACCTGCGGCACCAGACGGCGTCGGAGTGCTCCGGCGCCATCCAGCGCTTTTCGTCCGTGACGGTGAGCGTGGATACCAGTGCGGATGCCTGGACGCTCAGCCTGGGCAATTTTCACGACGAGGCGTGGCTCATGTTCCGCGCCAATAATGGCGAGCCGGGTGCGGTGACGGGTGGCGAACTGACACACCTTACGGGCAATCTGTATCTGCTCAAGGCAAATGATAAGACCGTGACGATCGAGCGCAAGGAGGGTGGCGATAAATGAGAATCTGCTTGGTACTCGAGGGTTGTTACCCCTATGTGCACGGCGGCGTATCTACCTGGATGCATGGTTATATCCAGGCCATGCCTGAGCACGAGTTTGTGCTGTGGGTAATCGGCGCGCATGCTGCCGACCGCGGCAAGTTTGTCTACGAGCTGCCTGGCAACGTGGTCGAGGTGCACGAGGTGTTCCTGGACGATGCCCTGCGGCTTTCGGGCGAGCAACATGAAGCCAGTTTTAACGATCGTGAGCGCGAGGCGCTACGCCGTCTGGTGTCGCTCTCCAATCCAGATTGGGACGTGTTATTCGATATCTTCCACCGTCGTCGCGTGCATCCGCTCTCGTTTTTGCAGAGCCGCACGTTTATGGATATCTTTCGCGACGTGTGCCTGGCCGAGTATCCCTACACGCCCTTTGCCGATGCATTCCACACCATGCGCTCCATGTTGCTGCCCGTGCTCTACCTGTTGGGCAGCGAGGTGCCGGTGGCCGATGTGTACCATGCCATCTCGACCGGCTACGGTGGCCTGCTCGCCTGCCTGGGCTCAAGCGTTTCCCGTGCGCCGGTGCTGCTGACCGAGCATGGCATCTACACCCGCGAGCGTGAGGAAGAGATCATTCGCGCCGATTGGGTGGTGCCGTCGTTTAAGGATCGCTGGATTCGCTTTTTCTACCTACTTTCGGAGGAGATCTACCGCCGTGCCTTCCGCGTGACGAGTTTGTTCCATAACGCCCGCAAGACGCAGATCGATATGGGCTGCGATGCGGACAAATGCATGGTCATCCCCAACGGCATCCAGTTAGACCGCTTTAAGGATATTCCCTTAAAGCCAGATGACGGCTGGGTGGACATTGGCGCGGTGGTGCGCCTGGCGCCCATCAAGGACGTCAAGACTATGATTTATGCCTTCTTTGAGCTGCACGAGCGCCTGCCCAAGGTGCGCCTGCACATCATGGGCGGCGTGGACGACGAGGAGTACGGCGCCGAGTGCCACGCGTTGGTCGAAACCCTGGGCGTGCGCGACCTGATCTTTACCGGCCGCGTCAACGTGGTCGAGTACATGGAAAAGCTCGACTTTACCATTTTGACGAGCATCTCCGAGGGCCAGCCGCTCAGCGTGCTGGAGTCGCTTGCAGCGCGCCGTCCCTGCGTGACGACCGAGGTGGGCTGCTGCCGCGAGCTGCTCGAAGGCGCCCCGGGTGACGACTTTGGCGTGGCGGGTTTTGTGACGCCGCCCATGTATCGCAAGGGCTTGGCCGATGCCATGGAGCGCATGTGCACAAGCCGCGCCCGTCGTATCGAGATGGGGGAGCGCGGGCAGCGTCGCGTTGCCACGTACTTTTTGCACGAGCAAATGCTCGCCAACTATCGCGCGCTGTACGACGAGACGGCGCAAGCGTTTGACCTGCCCAGAGAGGGGGAGTAGCCGGTGGCCGGAATTGGTTTTGAGCTCAAGCGCCTGTTTAGGCGCAAGGGCCTGTTTGCCACGATGCGCGCCTATGGCTACGCTGGCATTGTGTGCACGGGTCCCATGCTGTTGGGCGTGCTGCTGCAGATGGGTATCTTGGTGCTGTGCGGTCTGTGGGGTGTGGGCCGTGCCAACCAAGATCTGCTGGTGTGCATGGTGACCTACACACTGCTGGCCTCACTTTTGCTCACGAGCTTTTTCTCCATGCCGGTCACGCGCTTTTTGGCTGATATGTTGTTTGCCGAGCGCGAGGATGAGATACTGCCTTCGTTTTGGGGCTCCAACGCCATCATGCTCGTTGCGGGCACGGTGCTCTACGGCGTCTTTTTGCTGTTCTCGGGCGCCACGCTGCTGCAGGGGCTGCTGTGCCTGTGGCTGTTCAACATTATGATCGTCAACTGGAACGGCATGAGCTACCTCACGGCCATCAAGGATTACCGCGGCATCCTGTGCAGCTTTGCGGCTGCCATTGGCGTGGCGTGCCTGTGCGCCCTGGCCGCGCTGGCGCTGGGACTGCCGCCGGTCGAGGGCCTGTTGGCGTCAATTGCTCTGGGTTACGGCGTCATGCTCGCCTGGGACGTGGTACTGCTGTACCGGTATTTTCCTCAGAGCGACCGCAGCCCCTGGCCCTTTTTGCAGTGGCTCGATCAGTTTATGCCGCTGGCGCTCACGGGCCTGTTAACCAATCTGGGACTCTTTGCGCACCTGGTGATTATTTGGGCCGGTCCTATTGGCGTGCAGGTCAAGGGCTTGTTTTATGGTGCGCCCTACTACGATGTGCCGGCGCTCATTGCGTTTTTGACGATCCTGGTCACGACCGTCAACTTTGTGGTCTCGGTCGAGGTCAACTTCTATCCGCGCTACCGCGACTACTACAGCCTGTTCAATGACGGCGGCGTGGTAGGCGACATTGTGGTGGCCGAGGAGGAGATGCTCTCCACGCTTAACAGCGAACTGCGCTTTTGTGCGCTCAAGCAGCTGTTTGTGACCGCGGCGGTCATTTCGCTCGAGACCACGGTGCTGTCGGCCCTACCGTTGGGCTTTAACAACCTTATGCACGGGTATTTTCGCACGCTGTGCGTGGGCTATGGCCTGTATGCCGTGGGTAATACGGTGATGCTCATCTTGCTGTACTTTACCGACTATAAGGGGGCCGTGCTGGCTTCGGGCCTGTTTGCCGGTGTGGCCGGGCTGGCGACTGCCGTGTCGTTGCTTTTGCCGCAGCAGTTTTACGGCTTTGGCTTTTTGTTGGGTGCGGCGGTGTTTTTTATCGTGGCGCTGCTGCGGCTCGATACCTATACCGCCAACTTGCCGTATCGTATCCTGAGCCAGCAGCCCATTGTGGCGACCGACAAAACGGGTTGCTTTACACACCTGGGCCGCTTGCTCGACCGTGCCGAGCAGCGCTATGAGGAAGGTCGCCATAAGGGTGAGCCGCATGGTGCGTTTGAGCGCGCAGTAGTTCACGTGTATCGCAACCATTGGGGAGGTTCTGATGACCGATAGAATGATGTCCCGCCGTCGCCTGTTTGAGGCGGCTGCCGGTGCGCTGTTGCTTTCGGGCTGCTCGGTGCAGGAAGACTCCTCGACCAAAAAGGTCAAAAAGCAAGACAAGATTAAAAAGGCCGAGGCCTCCGATCAGTCCAAGCATCTTCGCGATAAAGATGAGCTGTACGAGGTCTACGACGACTCGGGTATTGTGACCATGTACCTGACGGTCTCACGCGGCAACAGCTCCGAGAACACCGACCACAGCTGGGCCGAGATCAACACGTACTCGGTGTATGACTATGCCGACATGGGCGTGACGCGCTATCAGGTTATGGGCCTGCTGCAGCCGGGCGACGAAGACGGCCCGGTGGCCGGCGAGGTTGGCTATGGCGAGGAAGCGCCCAATGCCACCGTGCAGGTGCGCGGTCAGACATCGAGCATGAACTCGCAAAAGAATTACAAGGTGGAGCTCAAAAAGGGCAAGGGTACCTGGCGCCAACAGCGCGCGATTGCGCTCAACAAGCACATGGGCGAGGGTATGCGTTTTCGCAACAAGATGGCCTACGACCTTATCCGCGGGATTCCCCAGATGATGGGCCTGCGCACGCAGTTTGTGCATCTGTGGGTGTGCGACCAGACCGAAAAGTCCAACGACACCTTTGAGGACTACGGACTGTTTACGCAGGTGGAGCAGCTCAACAAGACGGCGCTTAAGGCGCACGGCTTGGATAAGAACGGGCATCTGTATAAGGTGAACAGCTTCGATTTCCATCGCTACGAGGACATCATTAAGCTCGCCGACGATCCCGACTACAACCAGGCTAAATTTGAGGGCATGCTCGAGATTAAGGGCGATTCGGACCACACCAAGCTCATCGAGATGCTCGACGCGCTCAACGGCGATTCGCAAAAGATCGACGACGTGCTCGACGCCTACTTTGATACCGAGAACCTGGTCTATTGGCTGGCGTTTCAGATCCTGACGGGCAACTGCGATACGCAGAACCGCAACTGCTATCTGTACAGCCCGCTCAACTCTAATACCTGGTACTTTTTAGATTGGGATAACGACGGCATGCTGCGTAAGCTTGAGCTTTCTCTTACCGGGTTTTCGGACTACGCGAGCTGGGAGCGCGGCGCAAGCAACTACTGGGGTAACGTGCTGTTTAATCGTGCGCTGCGCAGCAAGGCGTTTCGCAGTGAGCTCGATCGCGCCGTCAAGGACCTGCGCTCGTATATGACCGAGGCACGCCTGGGCAAGATGATCAAGCACTACCGCGATGTGACTGAATCCCTGGTCTTTGCTTCGCCCGATATCGACAATCTGCCTGTCACCAAGGACCAATACGAGCAGATCGCCGCGGCGATTCCCTCCGAGATCGAGGAGAACTACAAGAGCTATCGCGAGAGCTATAAGAAGCCCATGCCGTTCTACATTGGCGTGCCGCAGATCGATAACGGTAAGCTGCGCGTGAATTGGGACGCGTCGTACGACTTTAAGGCGCGCGACATTCGCTATACCGTGGAGCTTGCGCGCGATTACGCCATTACTGACGTGATCTTTAAGGCCGAGGACGTGCTGCTGCCGGAGGTAACGTGCGATGCCCCCGATACCGGTCAGTACTTTGTGCGCGTGCGTGCCACCAACTCCGACGGCTATACGCAAGATGCGTTTGACTACTATGTGACCGACGGCGGCAAGCAGTACGGCATGAAGTGTTTTTACGTGCAGGACGGTGGTAAGGTCGTGGAGGACACGTATGAGGAGGGCTAGCGCGCTGCTCGAGCGCCTGGCGGCACCTCCCGCGCGTACCACGCAGGAGCGTTACCGCCACGAGCTCAAGTACCTCATCAACGAGGGCGAGCACGCTGCGCTGGCCTGCCGCATGGCGCCGGTCTTTAAGCTGGACAAGCATGCGCGGGCGGGCGGTTACACCATTCGCAGCCTGTACTTTGACGACTACTGCAACTCGGCCTACGAGGAAAAAGACGCTGGCATTCTGATGCGCAAAAAGTATCGCGTGCGCATCTATAACGGCAGCGACAAGGTGATTAAGCTCGAGCGCAAAAAGAAGTACGGCAGCTGGATCTATAAGGAGGACGCGCCGCTCACGCGCGGTGAGTTTGAGCAGATCCTGGCCGGCGATTACGACTTTTTGCTGAGGAGTCCCTATCCGCTCTGTCGCGAGTTCTACATCGAGTGCATCTGCAATATGATGCGCCCGCGTACCATCGTGGACTACGAGCGCGAGCCATGGGTGATGGACGAAGGCACCGTGCGCATCACGTTTGACATGAACGTGCGCGCGGCTGTGGGAAGTTTCGATATCTTTGACGCGACCCTGCCCGCGCTGCCCGTGCTGGAGCCCGGCAAGCTGGTGATGGAGGTCAAGTTTACCGAGTTTTGCCCGCAGCTGGTGCGCGATATGGTACCGCCGGGCGCGGCGGAGCTCACGGCTGTCTCCAAGTACTGCCTGTGCTACGAAAAGACCGCCTACTTGCGCGGCTTTAACTACTGGGAATCGGATTATGAGAACCGAGGGGATATTTAGACCATGAGCACCAGGGACTTTTTTAAGAACTCCGTCTTGGAGGCGTTTGGCCAGGTCGACCCTGCCAAGATTGGTCTGTCGCTGCTCGTGGCGCTCGCCATGGGCATCCTGATCTATTGCGTGTACAAGCGCTTTTTTACCGGCGTGGTGTACTCGCGCAGCTTTGCCGTGACGCTCGTGGGCATGTGCGTGCTCACCTGCATGGTCACGCTCGCGATCTCGACGAACGTGGTCATCTCGCTCGGTATGGTCGGTGCTCTGTCTATCGTCCGTTACCGTACGGCGGTCAAAGACCCGCTCGACCTGCTGTATCTGTTCTGGGCCATTACCACGGGCATTACGGCGGGCGCCGGCATGTATGCGCTCGTGGGGCTCACGGCAGTGGTGATCGTGGCGATGATCGCCGGCTTTGCGAGCCATCAGGACAAGGCGCGCGTGTACATGATGGTGATTCACTATACGGGCCAGACCACCGGCGACGACATTGTGCGTGCCTTTGGCCGCACCAAGTTCACCGTTAAGTCTAAGACCATGCGCGGCGACAAGGTGGAGATGGCCGTCGAGGTGTTCTCGGACGGCGTGGACATGCCCTATGCCGACGCCATCCGTGCGCTCGACGGCGTGGAGGACCTGACGCTCATCCAATACAACGGCGAGTACCACGGCTAACTTTGTTCCGGCGTTCCGGCGTTCCGACGAACGCCGGACCGCTCGACGCTGCACACGCATCTGCCGGGCGATCTGCCGCTCAAACCGTCGCTCGCGTACATGAAGTACGCGTCGCTCCTCTTTCGCGGCACCTCGCCACGGCAGCTGCGCGCTCGCTGACGTTTGCTTGACCTGGGCTGTTGAAATGATCCATGTGGCTCGTCCCATTTGCTAAATTTGCCGGTATGGGTTGGGTATCATTGTGTAAGCGATTTCAATGACAGGGGTGCTTGTGGTAAAGATGAAAGATGTGGCCGAGCTGGCGGGCGTTTCGAGCGCCGCCGTCTCGCGCTACCTCAACGGTGGATATATCTCGGCGGACAAGGCCGAGCGCATTAAGCAGGCGATTGAGCTGACCGGATACGTGCGGTCCAGCCAGGCTCGCGCGCTGCGCACCGGCTCTACCAAGCTCATCGGCGTCATCGTGCCCAAGATCAACTCGGAATCCGTGAGCCGCATTACCGCCGGCATCGGCCAGGTGCTCGGTCGTCGTGGCTACCAGATGTTGCTTGCCAATACCGACAATGCCCCCGATCGCGAGCTCGAATACCTCGATTTATTCCAAAACCACCCGGTCGATGGCATTGTGCTGGTAGCAACCATGATTACCGACGAGCACCGTCGGGCGATTGAATCGTGCCGTGTGCCCATCGTGCTGATCGGTCAGAATGTTGAGGGCGCGGCGTGCGTCTATCACGACGATTACGAGGCCGCCTTTGAGCTGGGCCATGCGCTTGCGGGTCGCGTGGACGGCAAGATTGCCTATATTGGAGTTACCGAAGAGGACCGCGCGGCCGGTTATGACCGCCGTCGCGGTTTTGAGGCCGGCTTGCGCGCCGCGGGTAACCCGCTCGATGCCGCCTTGATTCGCCTGGGCTCGTTTACGCTCGACTCGGGCTATGGTGCGGCGCGTGAACTGCTTTCCGTCGACCCCGATGTTTCGTTTATCGCGTGCGCGACCGACACCATGGCGGCGGGCGCGCTGCGTGCCATCGATGAGGTTCGCGGCATGGGCGAGGGTATACACCGCGTGAGCGGTTTTGGCGACAACGCGTTTTTGCGCGCGCTGACGGGCGGCATTCCCACCGTGCATTATGGCTACCTGACCAGTGGCGTCGAGGCGACCAATATGTTGCTCAACACGCTCGATGGCGTGGAGGGGGAGAGCGGTCTCAAGACGCTCAAACTCGGCCATCAACTTATGAATGTCTAGGCTTTGGGCATGTCTGCCTGCCTTTGAGGCCCCTGTTTTTGCGGTAAAACTACCATTCGCCGGCTCTTTCCTACCGTTCACCCTACTATGAAAACGATTACAGACATATGAAACTGAAAACGATTACAGTGTAAGTGTCAAAGGTAGTCGGGTGCGCATGCACCCGTTGGAGGAAAGGGAAGTCATGGACTACCGCAAATCAGCCCAAGAGGTGCTCGACAACATCGGTGGCGCCGGCAACGTTGTTTCGGCCGCACACTGCGCCACGCGTCTGCGCCTGGTGATTGCCGATAACGCGAAGGTTGACAAGGAGGCCCTCGAGAATATCGACGGCGCTAAGGGCGTCTTTGAAGCCCAGGGCCAGCTCCAGATTATTTTTGGCACTGGCACCGTCAATAAGGTCTACGAGGAGTTCATCGCGCTCAGTGGCGTCGAGGCTGCCACCAAGGCCGAGGTCAAGGAGGCCGCGGCGCAGCAGCAGAACATCTTTATGCGCGCCATTAAGGTGCTCGGCGACGTCTTTGTCCCCATCATCCCTGCCATCGTGGCCTCGGGTCTGCTGCTGGGCATTATGAGCGCCCTCAACTTTATGGCCTCCAACGGCTTTATCGCGCTCGACACCAATAACTTTATCTACAAGATTGCCGACCTGGTCTCGGGCACGTCCTTTGGCATTCTGCAGATCCTGATCGGTTACTCCGCCGCTAAGGCCTTTGGCGCCAACCCGTATCTGGGCGCCGTTGTCGGTGGTGCGTTCATCAACTCCTCGCTACAGAGCGCCTACACGGTTGCCTCCGAGGGCGTGCAGACCATGGTCAACGTCATCCCCGGTGTGTACAGCTTTGAGTGGGTCGGTTATCAAGGCCACGTTATCCCCATCGTCATCGCCTGCGCTATTCTGGCCTTCCTCGAGAAGCGCCTGCACAAGATCGTTCCCGAGATGTTCGACCTCTTTGTGACCCCGCTCGTCTCGGTGTTCGTGACCGTGCTCGTGACCCTCGTTGCCGTCGGCCCCATCTTCGTGTGGGCCGAGAACGCCATTCTCGGTCTGATTCAGGCCCTGCTCACCCTGCCCTTTGGCATCGGTTCCTTTATCGTCGGCCTGTTCTATGCCCCCACGGTCGTTACCGGTATCCACCAGATGTACACCGCCATCGATCTGGGCCAGCTCGCTCAGTACGGTGTGACCTATTGGCTGCCCATCGCCAGCGCTGCCAACATCGCCCAGGGTGGTGCCGCGCTCGCCGTTGCCTTTAAGACCCGCGATGCCAAGATCAAGGGTCTGGCGCTTCCTTCGGCCCTGTCCGCCTTCATGGGCATTACCGAGCCTGCCATCTTTGGTGTGAACCTGCGCTTCTTTAAGCCCTTCATCGCCGGCTGCATCGGCGGCGGTTGCGGTGCCCTGGTCTGCGCGCTCACTTCGCTTGCCGCTTCTGGCACCGGCGTTACCGGCATCTTCGGTATCCTGCTGTGCCTGGCCCAGCCCGTGCAGTACGCGATCATGTTTGCGGTCGCCGCGCTGGTTTCCTTTGCCGTCTCGTTCGTCCTGTACAAGGACGAGCCCAAGACTTCCGAGCAGGCCTAAGAGCTTTTGATTGAGGGGCGCCCGCGGGCTGTATGCCCGCGGGTGTTTCCCGTATTTGGCGCCGATCTCTGGCGCCTTGTAACTTTCGATCCGTTAGGACTTTGATATGTCTAATGCACTTGGTCGCGACCTTGCAAAGCTGGTCGCCGCTGTTGACGCCGCCGCCTCTGAGTGCGGTCATGGCGCGTATGGCCAGCGCTTTCATATTATGCCGCCGGCGGGCTGGCTCAACGACCCCAACGGTCTTTGCCAGGCCGATGGCGTGTTTCACGCGTACTTCCAGTACGCCCCGTTTGATGTAAACGGCGGCGTCAAGATGTGGGGGCATGCCACGAGCCGCGACCTTATGAACTGGGAGTATGTTGGCGCGCCGCTGCTGCCCGATGAGCCGTTCGACTGCCATGGCGTGTATTCGGGCTCCGCGCTTGCCGAGGACGGTCGCATTCGCGTGCTCTATACCGGCAACGTTAAGCTCCCCGATGCGGACGGCGTCTTTGACTATGTCAACTCCGGCCGTCGCGCCGATACCGTGTATGTCGAGAGCGCCGATGGACAGACGTTTAGCCAAAAGCGTGTGGTGCTGGCGTCGGAGGACTATCCCGAGGATCTGACGTGCCACGTGCGCGATCCCAAGGTGTGGCGCGATGAGGCTGGTCGCTATCACATGGTGCTAGGCGTGCGTCGTTGCGTTGACGGGCCGCATGCCGAGAGCCGTTTTTGCGCCATGCATGGCGAGGGCGCCGGGCGCGATGTGGGCGAGATCCTGGTGTATGGCTCGGCCGATATGCTGAACTGGGAGCTCGAGAGCCGTGTGTCTACGCCCGAGCGTTTTGGCTTTATGTGGGAGTGCCCGGGATACCTTGAGCTTGAGGCCGATGGTGGTGTGCCGGCGAGGTGGCTGTCCTTCTCGCCCCAGGGGCTGGAGGGCGGTCGTTGGGACCGCGGCAACGTATACGCTGCTGGCTACATGCCTGTAACGGGCGACATTACCGGTGGTGACGGTGCCTATGAGCTGGGCGAGTTTCGCTTGTGGGACGCCGGTTTTGACTTCTATGCTCCGCAGGAGTTCACGGCCGAGGACGGTCGCCACATTCTGATCGGCTGGATGGGCATGCCCGATGAGCCGACCTATGGCAACGCACCCACCGTGGTGTGCGGCTGGCAGCATTGCATGACGGTGCCGCGTGAGCTTACGGCCGGTGACGGCGACGTGGTGCTGCAGCAGCCGGCGCGCGAGATCGAGCGCCATTATGCCTCGGTGCGTGTGGGGGAGGGCTCGTTGGAGGTTGCCGGCGATACCTGCTTTGACGTTGTTGCCGACGGTGTCAACGGCGCGTTCACCTCGACCGTTGATGGCGAGCTTAAGCTGGC
>JAHAAK010000075.1 GCA_018376905.1 Collinsella sp.
GTACTACTGGCTGCTGTCCAAGAAGATCAACCCCATGGTGCTGATCGTGGCCACCATGGTCGTGGGCATCATCGGCGCGTTCTTCGGCGTGCTGGCGTAAGGGCCCGGCTGCATAGATTTTCGTTGCAACCTGGAAAGGGGATGGAGCAGGCCTATGCCTTCCATCCCCTTTTTGTATAGAAGGAGTTCGTATGTTCGCGAAGGATCGCGAAGCAATGCGCCTGACGCCGGCAGAGGTCAGGCTGATTCTTATTGAGTCCCTGCAGTGGTGCGCCAACAACGCGGTCTACTTTTTGGGGCTTATCGGTGCGGCCACGTATGATCTGGCCGGCACGGCCTTTTTGGTTGCCGCCATTACGCTCGTGCGCAATCTTATGACGTCGGTGGGCAATATGGTGTCGGGCTCGGTCATCGATCGCTTTGGACCGCGCCGGACGTCGTTTGTGACGTGCGTGATTACGGCAGTGCTATCGCTTGGCGTGGGGTTAGCGCCGTTGTCTGTCCCCGGGCTTGTGTTTGCCGCGTGCGTCTTGGGACTTGCGGGCGGCTTTATCAACACCTGCACGCATGCGTTTCCGGGATACCTGGAGTCGACCACCGAGGGTCGTACCCGCGTGAACGGCCTCATGGTGTTCTACAGCAATATCGCCTATACCGCTGGCCCGCTGCTCGGCGGTGCCATCGTGAGCTGTTTTGCCACGCAATCGGTCTACCTGCTCATGGCGGGCATGATGGGTGTGGCGGCCGTGCTCTCCTTGGGCTGTCACGAGTGTGTTGCTCCCGCAAAAGGGGAGAAGCCGAAGGGCGGTATTCTGGGCGGCATGGCCGAGGGTGCGCGACTTACGTTTCGCGACCACGACTTGCGCCTCATCTTTATCTCGGGCTTTTTGGGTTTCTTTGCGTTTGGCGCGTTCGATTCGCTGGAGTCGTTGTTCTACCGTGATGTACTCAACGTGGATATCGTCTGGCTGGGCTGGTTGTCCTCGGTCGTGGGCCTCACTTCCTCGGTGGGTGCGTTCATCCTGACCAAGCTTTCTGCTCGCCATGTCAACCTGCGATTGCTGCTCGGCGCGCTCATGGCCGTGGGCATTGGGTCCATGGTGTACGTGGGCACCGATATGCTGGGGGTCGCGATTATCGGTCAGGCGATTAACGGTCTGGCCTGGGGGTTCCTGGAGCCGCTGCAGATGATCTTGATTCAGGAGCGTGCCGACATCAAATACCTGGGGCGCATTACCGGCTTTGTGCGTTTTGGCCTGATGAGCGCCGGCGTGGTGCCGCTGCTGGCGGCTCCGTTTTTGGCGGAGGCTTTGGGCGTCCAGACGGTACTGTTTGGGGCATCGACCATTATTGCGCTGGTAGGAACGCTGTTCTTTGTCACACAAGGGAGACGCCGGGGGCGTTAGCTATACATCAAATTCTAATTTAATACCACTCATCAGAGAATTTCGACCGTTCACCGAGGATTGGAACAGATTGAAAAGTGGTATTAAAAACACGTTGGGTGTATGTCTATAATTGGTATCGAAAAGAAACGCGATGTATAGATTCGCGTGCAGGACAGAAAGGAAAAGCCATGAAGGAAACCGAGAAGATCGAGATCATGCATTTCGACCAGGAGGGCTATCTCGAGGACGGCAAGGCGCTCTACGAGACCGGCAAGAAGATGACCGCG
>JAHAAK010000044.1 GCA_018376905.1 Collinsella sp.
GACGGGTTGATATAGGGAGAGGGCCTGACCCCATATCGTTGGGGCCAGGCCCGATTTTGCCTCTTGACAATGTCCTGCTCATATTAAAAGGAACGTCCCCATGTGCCGGGCATGGGATACCATGGTGGAACCCTAGTGAAAGGATGTTTCATGGCACATGTCAATGACCAGCGTGTGGTGCGCGTGCTCGATGCGCTCGAGGCTCAGCACCCCGGCGCGCAGCTGCTCGTGAATGACCCGTGGTCGATTTATTACCTGACCGGCTTTTATGCCGATATGTTCGAGCGTTTTTGCGGCGTGTTGCTCGCGCGCGATGCCGAGCCGGTGATCCTGGTCAACGCGCTGCACCAGCTACCGGAGTACGACAACGCCCGCGTTGCCTACCACACCGATACCGACATCGTGGCCGATGCCATCGCGCGCGAGGTCGATCCGACCAAGCCGCTCGGCATCGACACCGTCATGCGCTCCGGCTTTTTGATGCCCCTCATGGAGCGCAACGCCGCAAGCGAGTTCTTCCTGGGCGACTTTGCCGTCACCGCAGCACGCACGTACAAGGACGCTGCCGAGCAGGAGCTCATGCGCGTATCCTCGGCCGCCAACGACGCCGTGATGGCCGACGCAATCAAGCTCGTCCACGAAGGTGTGACGGAGCGCGAGATTGCCGACCAGATGCTCGGCCTCTACCGCAAGCACGACTGCGAGGGCTTTAGCTTTCCGCCGATCGTGAGCTTTGGCGCCAACGCCGGCGACCCGCATCACGAGCCCGACGACACCGTGCTCAAGCGCGGCGACGTGGTGCTGTTCGATATTGGCGGACGCCATCGCAACTACTGTTCCGACATGACGCGCACGTTCTTTTGGGGCGAGCCGGACGAGGATACGGCTCGCATCTACGAAATTGTGCGTCGTGCCAACGAGGCCGCCGAGGCACTTATCGCACCCGGCGTTCGCATGTGCGACCTGGACCGTGCCGCACGCGACGTGATTGAGGAAGCGGGCTACGGCAAGTACTTCACGCATCGCCTGGGTCACTCGATCGGCCTGCAGGACCACGAGCCGGGCGATGTCTCGCTCGTCAACGAGCAGGTTATCGAACCGGGCATGACCTTCTCCATCGAGCCGGGCATCTACCTCCCCGGTCACACCGGCGTCCGCATCGAGGACCTGGCCCTCGTCACCGAGACCGGCGTCGAGATCCTCAACAACTACCCCCACGATCCGGCCCGCCTAGACTAGCCTAGTCCCCAAGCCCCCAAACTAGGTTGCGGTGGAATAGTTCCTGGACGGGCTGCTAGAACCCAAAAACAGGAACTATTTCACCGCAACTGACGAGGGGATGGGTTAACGCAGCAGGCCGGCTACTTCGCCGGCTAGGGTGATGGTGCCGGCTGCTACGAAGGGCTCGCCCGCGGACTTGAAAGCCGCGAGGGCCTCGGGCACGCTCGGGTACACACCGGCAAGCTTATCGGCGTCCACAAGGGCGGCGAGCTCCTCTGCCGGCAAGGCGCGATCGGAATCGGTCTGGGTCACGACCACGCGCGGGAAAGCCGGGATCAGCACGTCGACGATGCCCGCCACGTCCTTGTCGGCCAGCGCGGCGCACAGCAGCGTGGGGCGATTCTCCACGCACGGATCAATCTCGTCCAGCGCGCTCACAAAGTTCTCGCAGCTCTGGGGGTTATGACAGGCGTCAATCAGCTTAAGCGGATCGGTCCCCAGCACGTCAAAACGACCCGGTGTGGGGCAACCCATAAGCGATGCATCCAGCGCATCGTGGTCGAGCTCGCGACCCAGATACCCCTCGCAAAGCATAATCGCGCACGCGGCATTCTGCGGCTGATAGGCCGGCTTGACCATGCTCGACGTATAGATCGCACGTGGCGTGGTGCAGCTAAACTCAACCGTGTCGCCCACATGCACCGGCACCTTAGTCGTGGCATGACTCACCACGAGCGGCACAATGCCGCACTCTCGACAACGGGCATCCATCACGCGCTGAACGCTCGCCTCATGCGTGCCCTCGCCCAGCACAACCAGGCGTCCGGGCTTAATGACCGCAGCCTTCTCCCCCGCAATGGCCTCGAGCGTATCGCCCAAAATACGTGTGTGATCGAGCCCAATGCCTGTAATGGCCACGGCGACAGGATCGGTCGCACTCGTAGCATCCCAGCGTCCGCCCATGCCGACCTCAAGCACGGCCACGTCCACGCAAGCCTCGGCAAACACCACCAGTGCAGCAGCCGTCAGCAGGTCAAACGGCGTGATGGTATAGGCGCGCTCCCCCGCCGCCACACGACGCGCATTCACGCGACGCCCCGCCTCGACAGCCGCCGAAACGCCACGGGCAAAGGCTTCGTCGCTCACAACGCGCCCGTCAACCTCCATGCGCTCGGGATAGCGCACCAGCTGCGGCGACGTATAAAGCGCGGTCTTGAGCCCCTCGCCGCGAAGGATAGCAGCCGAAAAACGCGTAGTCGAAGTCTTGCCATTGGTACCGGCAACCTGAATGCAATCGAAATACTCGTCCGGACGTCCCAGCTCATCGAGCATATCGACAACCGTCTCGAGCAGAGGCCCAGCATCCCCAGAAATCCGCCCCGTATCAGCAGCAAGCCCCACAGCTTCACCAAACGAAAGCAACTCAAACGAGAAAGGAACGACATACGACCCAGAACGCTTAGCCATAACTCAAAGTCCCCCATAACAGAAAAAGAGGCCCACCAAAAAGAATGAGCCCCTCACGTTGACAATATCAGCCTTTACCCGATTGCAGCGAGAACAAGGCCACAACCCAGTGGCCCTGACCGGCAGGAAGCGGACGCCCCCGTAACCGCCATGGGAGCGGTTTGGGGCTTTGCTCGATACAAGTTCCGCACGAGCCGAAGGCCACTTAATGTGGCCTTCGTGCGAGCAGGACTGTCCGCAGTAGCGAGCAATGCCCCAAACCGCGTCCCCCAGTACCGCCTACGAGAAGTCAGCAACCTGAGCAGTCAGCGCCGCCAGGATCTCCTTGAGCTCAGCTGCACGGTCCCTCTTCTTCTGGACCACCGCGGGCGCGGCCTTGGCCACAAAGCCCTCGTTGGCGAGCGTCTTCTCGCAGCCGGCAAGCTCCTTCTGAGCCGCGGCGATCTCCTTCTCAAGACGTGCCTTCTCGGCCGAAAGGTCAACCTTGCCCTCGAGCACCACAAAGGCCTCGACGCCGCTGTCGACCACGGCGATGCTCGCGGCCGGCTTCTCGACATCGGTACCCATGACCAGCGAAGCGGTGTTCGCCAGCGGCTCAATGGTCGAACGCAGGCTCTCGAGCTTCTCGATGTCCTCGGCACCGGCGCGCACGACCACGTCGAGCTCGGCCTTGGGGCTCAAACGATAACGCGAACGCGTGGCGCGGGCGGCGGAAACGACGGCGCGGCACAGCTCAAACGCGCGCTCGGCGTCCTCGTCAACATACTTGGCGTAGTCGGCGGGCTCGGGCCACTTGGCGATCATGAGCGCCTCGGCGCGATCCACGTTGCCCTCGGCGTCCAGGTCGAGCACGCTCGCCGGCATGTTGTCCCAGATCTCCTCGGTGACGAACGGCATGAGCGGGTGCATCAGGCGAATAGAGGTGTCAAGCACAAAGATCAGGTTGCGCTGAGCCTGCAGACGGCCCTCGCCCTTCAGACGAGCCTTAGTGACCTCGACGTACCAGTCGCAGACCTCGTTCCAGAAGAACTGCTGCACGCCGCGGGCCATATCGCCAAAGGTGTAGTTCTCAATACCCTCGGTGACCATCTGGACGGCCTTGGCCAGGCGGCTGAACATCCAAGCGTCGGCCGGCGTCTCAACGACGGGCTCGCCGGGCGTGTAGCCCTCCATGTTCATGAGCAGGAAGCGGCTGGCGTTCCAGATCTTGGTCACAAACGACTTAGCCTGGTCGGTACGCGGGCTGTCGATAAGCTTCTTAGTCTTCTTGTCGATGTTCGCGTCGAACTTGACGTCCTGATTGTTGGTGCACAGCGTGAGCAGGTTGTAGCGCATGGCGTCGGCGCCGTACATGCCAATGAGGTCCATGGGGTCAACGCCGTTGCCCTTGGACTTGGACATACGGCTTCCGTCCTTGGCAAGAATCGTCGGGTAGATGACGACGTCCTTAAACGGCACCTCGTCCAGGAAGTACAGCGAGCTCATGACCATGCGGGCGACCCACAGCGCGATGATGTCGCGGGCGGTGACGAGCGCCGTCGTGGGGTGATGTCCCTCGAGCAGCTCCGGCTTTTGCGGCCAGCCCTGCGTGGCGAAGGTCCACAGCTGCGAGCTGAACCAGGTGTCCAGCACGTTCTCGTCCTGATGCACATGATGGCCGCCGCACTTGGGGCACACATCGGTGTCCTCGGTAAGAGCGTCCTCCCAGCCGCAGTCCTCGCAGTAGAACACGGGGATGCGGTGGCCCCACCACAGCTGGCGGCTGATGCACCAGTCCTTAAGGTTCTCCATCCAGGTGGTGTAGGTCTGCGTCCAACGCGCGGGGTGGAAGGTGACCTTGCCAGAGTTGACGGCGTCGAGCGCCGGCCCTTTGAGCTTATCGACGGCGACGAACCACTGCTCGGACAGCCACGGCTCAAGCGCGGCGTCGCAACGGTAGCAGTGCATGACGGAGTGATCGAGGTCCTCGACGTGATCGAGCAGGTCGTGCTCCTCGAACCACTTGATGACGGCCTCGCGGCACTCGTCGCGGTTCATGCCGGTGAACTCGCCGTAGCCTTCGACGACCACCGCATGCTCATCGAAGATGTTGATCTGCGGCAGGTCGTGAGCCTGACCCATGGCGTAGTCGTTGGGGTCGTGGGCAGGGGTGACCTTAACGAAGCCGGAACCAAAGTTAGCGTCGACATGCCAATCCTCAAAGATGGGAATCTCGCGGTCGACGATGGGGAGCTTGACGGTCTTACCCACAAAGGCGGCCTTCTCGGGGTCCTTCGGGGAAACGGCGACGCCCGTGTCGCCGAGCATGGTCTCGGGACGCGTGGTGGCGACGACGATGTAGTCCTGGCCGTTGACCGGCTCGGTCAGCGGGTAGCGCAGGTGCCACAGGTGGCCCTTCTCGTCCTTATACTCGGCCTCGTCGTCCGAGATAGCGGTGGTGCAGTTGGGGCACCAGTTGACGATGCGCTTGCCGCGGTAGATCAGACCGTCGTGGTACCAGTCGCAGAAGACCTTGCGCACGGCCTGCGCGTAGTCCTCGTCCATGGTAAAGCGCTCGTTATCGAAGTCGACGGAGCAGCCCATGCGCTTGATCTGCTCGACGATGATGCCGCCGTACTCGTGGGTCCAATCCCAGCAGGCGTCGACAAACTTGTCGCGGCCAATCTCCAGGCGGCTGATGCCCTCGCTCTTGAGCTTCTTGTCGACCTTGGTCTGCGTGGCGATACCGGCGTGGTCGGTGCCGAGCACCCAGCGCGTGGACTTGCCGCGCATGCGGGCCATACGGACAATGGCATCCTGGATGGAGTCATCGGTGGCGTGGCCCATGTGGAGCTTGCCGGTCACATTGGGAGGCGGAATGGTGACGGTGCAGTCGCCCACGCCCTCACGGCGCTTGTAGTAGCCGCCGTCGAGCCACTTCTGCAGGATCGCCGGCTCGTTGGTCGACGGATCGTAGTTCTTGGGCATTTCTTCCATATATCTCTCCCTGTCCCGCCGGCGTGTCCGCCTGCTTGGTTTTCGCTCGGTCAGGTCCTGGCTCGCACGAAGAGCACATTTAGTGCTCTTCGGCTCGTGCGGAATCTACGAAAACCAAGCAGGCGGACACGCCTTAGGTATCGATTACTTCAGTCTGAAGGTACTAACTTGACAATCTCACAGAATAGCACAGGCATACCTGCCGAAAAGGGACAGGTTTATTTTGGTAGGTTTTATCAGGGGAAACGACATTTGCCCATATAAAACCGACCAAAATAAACCTGTCCCTAAATGGCAGGCCCCGCGGTGGTTGCCGCGGGGCCTGGATTCAAACTATTTACCCGTAGATGCGTTGGGGCTGTTCTTCGCCCTTTACGGAGGCTTCGGTCACAACGACCTTGGAAACGCCCTCCTCACTGGGCAGATCGAACATTGTCTGCTGCAGCACGTCCTCGCAGATGGAGCGCAGGCCGCGGGCGCCGGTCTTGCGGGCGAGCGCCATGCGGGCGATCTCGTGCAGGGCCGCGTCCTCAAACTCAAGCTCAACGTCCTCAAGCTGGAACATCTTACGGTACTGGCGCACCACGGCGTTCTTGGGCTCGGTCAGAATCGACACCAGGTCGTCCTCGTCGAGCGCCTGCGTCTGGGTTACGACAGGCGTGCGGCCAACGAACTCGGGAATCATGCCAAAGGCGTTGAGGTCCTGCGGGAGCACCTGGCGCAGCAGGTCGTTCTCCTCGACCGAGGTGGGGCCGGCGATCTCGGAGTTAAAGCCCACGCCCTTGTTGCCCACGCGATCGGCGATAATCTTGTCCAGACCCACAAAGGCACCGCCACAGATGAACAGGATATTGGTCGTGTCGATCTGCAGCAGCTCCTGCTGGGGATGCTTGCGGCCGCCAGTGGGCGGAACGCTGGCCACCGTGCCCTCAAGAATCTTAAGCAGCGCCTGCTGAACGCCCTCGCCCGAGACATCGCGGGTAATGGAGAGGTTCTCGGCCTTGCGGGCGATCTTGTCGATCTCGTCCACGTAGATAATGCCCACCTGAGCGCGCTCAATATCGCCATCGGCAGCATTGATGAGCTTGAGCAGGATGTTCTCCACGTCCTCGCCAACGTAGCCGGCCTCGGTAAGCGCAGTGGCGTCGGCGATGGCAAACGGCACCTCGAGGATGCGCGCGAGCGTCTGGGCCAGCAGGGTCTTACCGGTACCGGTGGGACCGAGCAGCAAGATGTTGGACTTGGCGAGCTCTACCTCGTCCATATCGTCGTCGAACTGCGAGCCCATGTCGTCGTCAAAGGCAGACACCGCGGCGCCGCCCTCGATCACGCGACGATAGTGGTTGTACACGGCCACCGACATGGCGCGCTTGGCGTCCTCCTGGCCCATAACATAGGCCGAAAGCTCGTCATAGATCTCGTGCGGCGTCGGCACGTGCGTGATGACCTGGCGGTCGTCCTCGAGCTCAAAGCCCTCGGTCTCGGGGTCCACGGCGGGCTGCCCAGCAGCCTGGCCGTGGTCGTTGAGGAAGCCTGGCAGCTTGCCGTTGCGGGCAGCGTCCATAAAGTCCGAAGCCAGCGACTCCTCCAGAATCTCGGAGCAAGCGGCGACGCACTCGTCACAGATAAAGATGTTGGTCGGGCCCTTTACGAGGCGACGGACCTGGCCCTGCTCTTTTCCGCAGAAGGAGCAGCGGATAGGGTTGCCGTTCTCGTCAAAGTTGTCCTGCATGTTTCCTGCCATCCTAGGCATCCTTCGCGGCGAGATCGCGCGAGGTGACGATACGGTCAATCAAGCCGTAGTCGAGGGCCTCGGCAGCGGTCAGGTAGTTGTCGCGCTCGGTATCGGCCTGGACCTTCTCGATGGGCTGGCCCGAGGCGTCGGACAGGATCTGGTTGAGCTCGCGACGGGTCTTCTTGATCTCCTCGGCAACGATCTCAATCTCGGTCTGCTGACCCTGGGCACCGCCGCTGGGCTGGTGAATCATGACCTTGGAGTGCGGCAGGCAGAAGCGCTTGCCCTTGGCGCCGGCCGAAAGCAGCACAGCGGCCATAGACGCGGCCATGCCGACGCAAATGGTGGAGACCTGCGGCTTAATGAAGTTCATGGTGTCAAGAATCGCCAGGCCGGAGTAGACCTCGCCACCGGGCGAATTGATGTAGAGCGAGATATCCTTCTCGGCATCCTGGCTCTCAAGATGCAGCAGCTGGGCAACGACCAGGTTGGCGCTGACGGAGTTGATCTCCTCGCCCAAGAAGATGATGCGGTCGTTGAGCAGGCGCGAATAGATATCGTAGCTGCGCTCGCCGCGCGGCGTCTGCTCGATAACGTATGGCACGAGGGCGGAATCGAACTTAGCGATCATACGCATCTCCATTTCTCTCTTGCGGACCAAATTGGTTCTAGATAAACGTACGGTGCCCGCATGCTATGCATTGGCTGGCACCGTACGAAGCAACCGGATAACCGGTGTATAACTTTACCCCATCACGGGCGCACGCATGCGCTCGCGGGCAAGGTGGCGAGAATTACTCGGCGTCCTTGGCGGTCTCGTCGACCTCGGTCACCTTGGCGTTCTCGACCAGGTGGTCAACGGCCTTGGAGCGACGGATGGACTCGCGGACGGCAGGCATGCGGCCATCGGCGATGAACTCGGCCTTGGAAGCCTCGACGTCCTTGACGCCGGCCTTCTCGAACTCGGCGTTGATGTCATCCTCGGTGACCTCGATCTTGAGCTCGCGGGCGAGGGCGTCCAGAGCCAGGGACTCACGGGCAACGTCGTTGGCCTGCTTGTGCAGGTCGCCGATGAACTGCTCCATGGTCAGGCCGGAAGCGGGCAGCCAGGTGTCCAGCGTCATGCCGCGGGCAGCGAGGTTGGACAGGAAGTTCTGGCCAAGCTCCTCAAAGACGGACTGCTCGTAGTCGGCGTCCATCTCGTCGAGCTGCAGGCGCTCGGCGAGAGCAGAGACGCAACGGTTCTCCTTCTCGGCCGGGAGGCGGGAAGCCTTGTCCTGCTCGATCTCGATCTTGATGGCGTCGCGCATGGCGTCGATGCTGTCGAAGCCGAAGTCGGACTTGACGAGCTCATCGGTGAGCTCGGGGGTGTTGCGGACCTTGATGCCCTTGACGGTGACCTCGACGGTGTGGGTCTCGGCCTCCTCGCCCTCCTCGACCTCGTCGGTCCAGGTGACGGTCTTGACGTCGTCAACGTTAGCGCCGATCAGGGCCTCGTTGAACTCCTTGGGGTTGCTGTCGCTACCGGCGATGAGCATGCGGCCCTCGGCAGCGAAGTTGTCGGCGTTCTCGACGGCCTTGAGGTCGACGGTGACGTAGTCCTCGGCCTCGACGGCGCGACCCTCGACGTCCTCGAAGGTGGCACGGTAGTTGAGGAGCATCTCGACCTGGTTGTTGATCTCGGACTCGGTGACCTCCGCAGGGGGCATCTCGATCTCGACGGCGTCGAAGGAGGAGAGCTCAGCGGCAGGACGCAGGGAGAACTCAACGGTGTAGGTGTAGTCCTCGTGATCCTTGGCGAGGTCGAGCTCCTTGTAGTCACCGCTCTTGGTGGGGACGATGTCCAGCTCGTTGAGGACGGCGGGCTCGTTGGCGGCGATCAGGTCGTTGGTGGCCTGAGCGAGGGTTGCCTCGGCGCCAAGAGCGGAGTCGATGACCGGACGGGGAGCCTTACCGGCACGGAAGCCCGGGAAGCGGTACTTCTTGGCAGTGTCCTTGTAGGCCTTCTTGATCGCGACGTCGACGTCGGCGGCCGGGATGGTGACCGTAGCGGTGAGCTTGGCGTCCTTGACGTCAGAAGCGGTGATGTTCAACACGTTCCTCCTCATACTGCCCAGCTTATCTGAGGTGCTGGTACCTTTATGCAACATAGAGTCGCGACGGCCGAAGCCGACGCAGATGCGTTGGTGCGGGCGAAAGGACTCGAACCTTCACGGGAATCCCACCAGAACCTAAATCTGGCGCGTCTACCAATTCCGCCACGCCCGCATGAGCGCACAGACTAGGAATGATAGCAGATAAGAACGGCAAGCGCACGCACACCTTTTACAAGCTCACGACCTCACCACGAGTACGCATCGGATCCCCCGCCGCCCCATCGAAGTTGCGGTGGAATAGGGACTGTTTGGGGCTCCAGTCCTCCAAAACAGTCCCTATTCCACCGCAACTTCGATGGGACCCGGCAGTCAGGCGGTGCTGGCCATACGCCGGAAAGCGTGTCCCGGTTTGGGGCCTCGGAATGGGATGCAATTTCCGCTATAGCCATCAACCGGAAACTGCAACCCGTTTTGAGCCCCTATTCCGGGATGCACTTTCCGCCAAGGCCCTCAAGCGGAAACTGCAGCCCACAATTCAGTTGAAAAGTGGGCTGCAGTTTCCCCGGGCTAGGCAATGAGCGGGTACAGCGCCTCCTCGCCTACTCCCATAGCAGGGCCTTCTCGGGCGTGATCGGCAGCGAGCGTACCTGATGTCCGGTGGCGTGTGCCACGGCCGAGGCCACGGCGGCGAGCGGCGTGTTGATGACGACCTCGCCAATCGACTTGGCGCCAAACGGACCCGTCGGCTCGTAGCTCGGCTCAAAGGCCACGCGAATGCTGCCGATATCCAGGCGCGTGGGCAGCTTGTAGCTCATAAAGTTGCCGGTACGCAGGCGGCCGCGGTCATCATGCTCGACGATCTCGTAGAGCGCGTGGCCGATACCCTGGGCAATGCCGCCCTCGGCCTGGACGCGCGCGAGCGCCTCGTTGATCACGGTACCGCAGTCCACAGCCGCCGCATAGTCCACCACAGTCACCTTGCCGGTGGCCTTGTCGACCTCGACCTCGGCAATGCCGGCCATAAACGGCGGAGGCGAAACGGGCAGGCAGGCAGAGGCATGCGAGGTGAGCGCGTCCCCGCCCGCAATGTTCTTGACGCACAGGTTGGCAAAGTCGCGCAGCGTGAGGTAGCGGTTCTGCTCGCGCGCGGCGCGCTCGTCGGACAGACGCACGTACTGGCCATCGAAGACCACGTCGGCGGCGTCCACGTCCCACATCTGGGCGGCCTTGGCGCAAATCTTCTCACGCAACTCGGCCGCTGCGTTCTTGGCGGCAAGGCCCGTCACGTACGTGCCCGAGCTCGCGTACGAGCCGGCATCGAACGGCGACACATCGGTGTCCACGCCGCGCACCACAATGAGCGAGCTCTCCACGCCCAGCTCCTCGGCGGCAATCTGCGCCAGGATCGTGTCGACGCCCATGCCGTTATCGGTGGCGCCGGTACCGATGGTAATGAAGCCGTCCTCTTCCAGGCGCATGTCGATGCCGGCGATATCCACGTTGGAAATGCCCGAGCCCTGCATGGTGAGCGCGCAGCCCAGGGCGCGCACGCGGTCGCCCAGGTCCACGGCCAGCGGCTTGTCGCGCCAACCGATCATGTCCATCGCGCGCAGCAGGCAACGGTCGAGCGCGCAGGCGTTGAGCTTCTCGTTGTAGTACTGCGGCATGATCTCGCCCTCGTGCACCATATTCTTAAGGCGCAGGTCGGCGGGGTCCATGTGCAGCATGTCGGCGAGCTCGTTGACGGCGCTCTCCACGGCAAACTGGCCCTGGGTGGCACCGTAGCCGCGATACGCGCCGCCGCGGTTGGTATTGGTGTAGACGGCGTCCCAGCTAAAGCGGCTCGCCTTCACATGGTTGTAAATCGGCAGGCTCTTGTGGCCCGAAAGGCCAATCGTCGTGGTAGCGTGCTCGCCATACGCGCCGGCGTTGGACAGCGTATGCAGGTCGATGGCCGTGATGGTACCGTCGTTCATGGCGCCCAGCTTGACGGTCATCTGCATCTGGTGGCGCGAGTTGCCCGCGGTGATGGTCTCCTCACGGGTGTAGCAGCAGTAGCTCGGACGGCCGGTCTGCTGCGTCACGAACGCCACGAAGATCTCGCAGCAGCCCGTCTGCTTGGAGCCAAAGCCGCCACCGATGCGCGGCTTAATGACCTGCACCTGTGACTGCGGAATGTCGAGCGACTGCGCGACCATGCGGCGCACGTGGAAGGGCACCTGCGTCGAGGTGGTCACCGAGATGCGGCCGAACGCATCGGTCGTCGCGAAGGCGCGGAAGGTCTCCATGGGCGCGGTCTGCGTGGCCTGGCTCGTGTAGGTGCGCTCAAAGACGATGTCGCTCTGGGCGAATGCCTCGTCGAGGTCGCCAAAATCGCTGGTACCGCTGCACACCAGGTTGCGAGCAACGTCGCCGCCCTGCGGGAACATAAAGGTTACGTCGCCCTCGGGGTGGACCACGATGTCGTTATCGAGCGCCTGGGTAAAGTCGAGCAGGGGCTCGAGCACCTCGTAGTCGACCTTGATGAGCTTGAGTGCCTTGTCGGCGGCCTCCTCAGTCTCGGCGGCGACAATCGCCACCTCCTCGTTTTGATAGCGCACGAGGTTCTCGAGGATCAGGCGGTCGTAGGGACTCGGCTGCGGATAGCTCTGGCCGGCAATGGTAAAGCGGCGCTGGGGCACGTCCTCGTAGGTGTAGACGCCCACGACGCCCGGCACCTTCAGGGCGCGCGACGTATCGATGGAGCGGATCTTGGCGCGGGCATACGGGCTGCGCTTGAGCTTGACGATCAGGGCGCCGGCGGGCACCAGGTCACCCGTGTAGACGGGACGCCCCTCGAGCAGGACCTTCGAGTCCTTTTTGGGCTGCTTGTGGGTGATCTGCTTGTAGGAGACACCGTCACAGCTGGTGTCGTTGACCGGCAGCTCGGGCATCTCAAAGCCCACCTGCACGCCAGACTCGTTAAGGAAGCGCACGATGGCGCGCAGCTGGCTCTCGTAGCCGCTGCAGCGGCAGAGGTTGCCGGCGAGCTGGCGCGAGAGCTCCTCGCGCGTGGCGACGAGGCTCGGGTCCTCCTTGGCGGCGCGGGCAAGCGCCAGCACGTTCATGATGAGGCCGGGGGCGCAAAAACCGCACTGCTCGGCACCTTCGGCAGCCATCGCGCGGGCGAGCGCCTCGGACTCGGCCTTGAGGCCCTCGAGCGTGGTGATGGAGCGGCCCTCGACGCGCGCGGCGGGAACCGAGCAGCTCAGCACCGGGTCGCCGTCGAGCCACACCGTGCACAGGCCGCAGTTGGTGGTTTCGCAGGCACAGCGCACCGACGCGCAACCCTGCTCACGCAAAAGCGAAAAGAGCATGGTATCGGGGGCAATCTGAACCTTGACCTTGCGGCCGTTGAGCGTAAAGGAAAGATCGATGAGTTTGGCAGCCATTAGCGCACCTCGCTAGAATCGACGCCGGGCACGCGGCGGCAGGAATACTCGTCCGTGGCGAACTTAGGAATCTGCACGCCCTCGAGCTCGTGGGCAAGCGCAGCCGAAAGCTCGATGCCGGCGGCGCGGCGCACGGCCTGAATCGCCAGCGGGGCCGAGATGCGGCGGCGGTAGTCGGCCGAGCCCCACAGGTTGGTGCCGTAGCTCAGGGCACGCACGGATGCGGCAAGGGCGCGAAGCTCGCCCTCGGAAGGCTGCTCGTTCACCAGGCCACATGCCTCGCCCTGCAGCAGGGTCGCGCGCAGCGGGCGGGCACCCACGGTGACGTGCCAGCTGTTGTCCCACCAGGCGGCGGTGACGTTTAAGGAGGGGAAGTCGGTCGCGGCCTTGCGCACGGCCTCATAGCTTGCGCGGTAATCGTGCTTAACGACCACAACGTGCTCGATCACGTCGCGCACGTAGCCCATGTCCACGAACTCGGCGAGCGGCACGCGGCCGGCGCCCGTCAACTCAACGTACGAATCGAGCGCCAAAAATGCCGAGAGCACGTCAGAGAAACCAAAGCGACCGTAAATGCTACCGCCCACCGTGGCGGTATTGCGCAGCTGCACGCCCACGATATCGTGGACGGCGAACTCAAAGACATGGTTGACAAGCGCGTTAAGCTCGGCATGGCGCTCGAGCTGGCGCAGGGTGCACATGGCGCCGATGCGAAACTCGGTCTCGGTCTCCTCGATATGATCGAGTCCACAGGCCGAAAGGTCAATCGCCGTCGCCACGCGACGCGAACCCAAGCGCATCCAGATGCCGCCGCCCACAATCTTGTTGTTGCGGTTCTTCTGTAAGAGCTCATAGGCTTCGGCCGCGTTTCCAACACGGACGTAGGTACCGAACTTGAGCACGTTCTCCCCCATCTCTTCACTTGTCCAGTACTTTTAAGTGTACCAAACGAGGAGCCGCACACCGTTTTAGGACAAAATCCACCCACCCATCCATAACTTGCGGTGATATACGGACTGATTAGCCGTTCTGGGACGCTAAACAGTCCGTATATCACCGCAAGTTATGAGGAGTCCTCCGGGATAGAAAAGGCTCCCAGCCGGAATGGCTGGGAGCCTCATCACAGGCTATGTCGAGCGAAGATTTAGCAGACGCCCTGGGCGAGCATGGCGTCGGCGACCTTCAGGAAGCCGGCGATGTTGGCGCCCATGACAAAGTTGCCCTCCTGGCCGTACTCCTTGGCGGTGTCGTCCACGTTGTGGAACATGCCGCGCATGAGCTGCTCGAGCTTGCCGTCGACCTCCTCGAAGGTCCAGGACAGGTGCTCGGCGTTCTGGCTCATCTCCAGGCCGGACACGAGCACGCCACCGGCGTTGGCAGCCTTACCAGGCATAAAGGCAACGCCGTTCTCCTGGAAGTAGGTCGTGGCCTCGATGGTCGTGGGCATGTTCGCGCCCTCGCCGACCACCTTGCAGCCGTTGGCGACGAGCGCCTGGGCATCCTCGAGCAGCAGCGTGTTCTCGCGAGCGCAGGGCAGCGCGATGTCACAGGGCAGCTGCCAAACGCCGCGGCCGTCGCCCTCGTGCCACACGGCGTTGGGCTTCTCGTCAACGTACATAGCGAGCGTAACGCCCTTGTCGTGGCCAGAGCGCTTCTTGTTGTAGATGTGCTCGAGCACGGTGTAGTCGATGCCGTCGGGATCCTCGACCCAGCCGTGGGTATCGGAGCAGGCGAGCACCTTGCCGCCGAGCTGAGTGACCTTCTGGACCGCGTAGATAGCGACGTTGCCGGAGCCGTGAACGACGACGTTCTTGCCCTCGAAGGAGTCGCCGCGGCTCTTAAGGTACTCGTCCACAAAGTAGGCCAGACCGTAACCGGTGGCCTCGGTACGGGCGAGCGAACCGCCAAAGGAGAGGCCCTTGCCGGTGAGGACGCCGGTCCACTCGTTGGTCAGGCGCTTGTACTGACCGAACAGGTAGGCAACCTCGCGGCCGCCAACGCCCAGATCGCCGGCGGGAACGTCGGTGTTGGGGCCGATGTGGCGATAGAGCTCGGTCATGAAGGACTGGCAGAAGTGCATGATCTCGTTGTTGGACTTGCCCTTGGGGTCAAAGTCGGAACCGCCCTTGCCGCCGCCCATGGGAAGGGTGGTCAGGCTGTTCTTGAGGATCTGCTCCAGACCCAGGAACTTGAGCATACCCAGGGTGACCGTCGGGTTAAAGCGCAGGCCGCCCTTGTAGGGTCCAATGGCAGAGTTGAACTCGACGCGGTAACCGCGGTTGACCTGAACCTTGCCCTGGTCGTCGACCCAGGGAACACGGAACATGACGATGCGCTCGGGCTCGACGAGGCGCTCAAGCAGGGCGGCCTCCTCGTACTCGGGATGGGCGTCGAGCGCCGGCTGGATGGTGCCGAGAATCTCGGTCGCGGCCTGGATGAACTCAGGCTGCTCGGGATAGCGGGCCTTGAGCTCTTCGAGAACTTTCTGCGTGTAGCTCATGCTTCCTCCAATGATGGGAAACGAAAAATGTTGATCGCGGCACCCTATGCGCCGCGAACTTTATCGAGTATGGATAATATCGCACTGTTGCGGGAAAGTTTCGCATAAGCAGACGGGCAGATGTTTCGTTTTGATTACGATGCAGGTAGAAGCGTTTTTGAGTGCCTGACATGCAAAACCCGTGTTTCAAACCTGTTTCGTCCACGTGTTCCAAACCACCACATTGGGGACAGGCACCTTTGTGGTGGTTTGGCGAGATGCATTGGCGGGAACGTATGTGAATCGAACACATCCAAGACGTTTTGCACGCCTCGCAACGGTTTTGAGGACCGCGGGGCCCACCGGAGCCCATCCGTTCCCAAGCGTGGCGGTATTTTACCAAACTGAATATGCAGCAGCCGCAAAGAGGACCAAAGCAGCTCATTTGGCATGGGGCCATTTTGACTTTGAGGATGATTTTTCTGGGGCGGGGATTTTTCAATCATTCGGCACCCAAAATCCCCCGTCCCAGAAAAATCATCGGGCAGGCAGGCCGACAAAAGCAGCTAATAAAGCCCCGTCCCAAAAAGACTGCTCTAGTGCCGAACCACGAAAGCGGCCCATCTACTACGTTTTACCTGCAGGGGTCGACCATGACCGCTTTTTCGAAAAAATGGCAAGCCATCTACCTGCACTGATAATTGTTCTCGGGGGAAGCGGGCACTGCGGGGCGCGGCGACAGCGCGCGATTTCCGCGTCGCAGCGCTACCCTGATGCTGAATGCCGGGACGATGACCCACTGACCTGCTGACGCCTCTTCGGCCGTCCTCAAATCCGACC
>JAHAAK010000045.1 GCA_018376905.1 Collinsella sp.
GCGCCCTCACGGGGTTCGATTCCGTGTGGGGACCACATAAAAGAAAAGGACCCCTTTGCAGAGGTCCTAGTCAATTCAAGGTGGCGGGGAAGGGAATCGAACCCCTGACACGAGGATTTTCAGTCCTCTGCTCTACCAACTGAGCTACCCAGCCATTTGAGGTGTGCCTTGTTTCAAGGCTTGATTAGTATAACCAAGGACGCGCTCCGGTCAACCGAGAATTTTAAAAAAGTTTTTGAGCGCGACATCGGCCACGATCTCAATCCTATAGAACGGCACGTCAGAAGCATCAACCGGCAGCAAGAAGTTTTTCACTCAGGGCCGCACGGGCAAACTCACTTGGCGTCATCCCCTCGGCAGCCGCCCGCCGACGAATAGCTTCCTTCATTCCCAGAGGAATCTTGACCGATAGCGTTGCCGTCCCCTCACCTGAGAGCGGGGGCCGTCCATGCACGATCCCATCAACGGTGTGTTCGCCATCCGGAAACTCTCCGCGCTCGTACGACTCACACCACGCGTCAATCATTTCATCCGTTACAACCTGACCATTAGCGGTCGTATATGTCTTGCCCATCATCGACCCCTTTGCCGTGCTCGCTCAATCTCTTGCCAGAATTTCTTCTGAACCGGAGACATGGCATGAATAATGAGCCATCCACGAATTAGTTCGACTGCAACAAGTTCCACACTTCGGCCGTCTGGAAGCCATCCAATGGCAAGCCATCTCGGCGGCTCGTCCTCCGACTCGCGGCGAATACACTCGGTAACCGCGCGCCAGGCACCAAGCACCTGCTTTTCCGTCAGGTGTTTTTTGGCGTTGGGATGGATCTCAACATCCATGCATCTTCTCCTCCATCTTACCCAATTTCGTATGACGAAAGTCCGCTGTCGCCAATTCTTACGCCGGCACTTGTTGGAGGGCGGGAGGTATAGCGAGTATGGAAGGCCGCTCCAGTACTGCCCAGGCGCCGGGGCAGGAACACATACGCCAGGGACGAACGTTTTCGTAGCACACGAAGACATTGCCGTTGCGATCGATGAAGGCGATGTCGATGGGATAGGCCATAAAACAGGTATGAACCGAGGAGCAGCGTGGAAACGCCATGACGAGCGGCAGTCCGCTGGCGGCAATCGGCCGCCGTCCCAGCATGCCGCGCAGACGCACGGTAAACGACTCCGCCACCACAAACTCGGCCGGCGTCCAGCCCAACCTGTTGAGCGCCCGCGCGTAGGCGATATAGGACGAGACCGCGGTCACATGACCACCCCCGGACGCCATGGATCGACCGTCACCGCGCGTTCATGCGTGAGCACGGCCGGCGCCCCCAGGGAAACGCCGGCGATGCTCAGCGAACTCGGCCACGGCTCGTAGTGCATGGTGCAGGTATAGGTCCTAAACGTGCCAGAAAGAGAGAGCAGACCACCATCCGATGACGCCGTGCCTTGTTCGCTCGAGACCTCGACCTGTAGGTCATATCCCTCCATGGCATCCTGAATCTGAGCTTGAACGGTCGTGGAAGCGTCAATGGAGCTCTCGTCACCCTCCCCGCCCGGCGCCACAGCGTGCGCCAGCACGATGTCGGGCACCACGCGGTCGAAGCGCGCGACCGCGCCGGCAAAGATCATGACGTTGTACGCGATGAGAGCCAGCACGAGCAGAACAGGCGTGACCACGGCCATCTCGACCGTCGCCTGGGCACGTTCCTCGCGCAAGCCCGTGTGAACGCCCATTACGACCCACCGCCAAAAGCTCCCACCAGCGTGGCAACATCGACAGTGAGCGGAATGGAGCGGCCGCCGGGCAGCGGGATCTCCGCAAGTGTGAACACCGCGCTGCTGATGGTGCGCTCGACGTGATATTCCAAGGCCTCGCAAAGTGCCTTGGGGTCAGTCACGCCCAAGGGGATTTTTCGCAGGGTATCTTGAGTTTTGGAGATGCCTGCGATATCGGACCCCGGACTTTTGATGACATTGGCGGTATCGGTCAGCACCGGTTTTCGCAGACGCAAATCGCACGGTTCGAGCCCCAGCGCCGCCACGGAGGACGAGACGGTGTCACCGAGCCAGGACGCGATGGAGCCCAACGCGCCGCTACCCCCTCCCAAGCCACCGATCAGCTCTCCCATAAGCTCGTCGGCCGCACCCTGGATGTCTCCGTACCCCACAAGCAGGCGGCCCCAAACATCCATAACACCGTCGAGCACGCCGGCAACGCCGCCCGAACGCTCCTCCAGCGTCGAGAAAAACCGCGAGAGAACGTTATTTTGTGCCGTCGCATCATCGGGTGCGAGTACTGCAGCAGAAATTGCACCACGATCGCCAAGCTCGACTGCCGTGCTAAACGAAGAGTTGAGCTCGTCGGGACTGGAGATGGCGCCCGAGACCGCAAAGGCGACCACGCCGTTGCGACCGGGCGGGGCGATGCGCGGACGCTCACCGGATAGTTCTTTGATGGCGGTATCGAACGCATTGCCCGCACGGTCGGCTTCGTCCTCGGTCTGACGCTCGAGTTCGAGTTCCTTGTTGCGACAGTCGACGTAGTCCTCCAGGGCGTCTTTAAACTTGTCAAAGTGATACTCGAAGCCGTTTTCGATAGAGGTTGAAGGCGCCGCAACAGCACCAAGCGACGAAACGCCAAAATGGCATTTGCTGCATTTATCCTGCCCATCGTAATCGGCAACCGAAGCAAATCCGCTCGGCGTTCCTTTCTTATAGTTAGGGCAGGTCGTCCCGTAATGCAGATACGCCTTGTCATCGTTCATGCTCGTCGGCCACACCGCATCGGTATAGAGTTCCGTCGCCCGAACCTCATCAGAGTTGCGCGGCAGCAGCGGAATATAGGAGGAAACCCTGTCTCCGTTCTCAGTTATATATGCCCGATCGACCTCCGCACTCGCATAGGTATAAAACGCCTTACGCGCCGCAGACTCTGCCTTCATCTCGACACTCGAGCCTTGGGGCTTCTCGCTTGCCAGACGCCGATGGTAGTAGTCCTTCGAGCGATTGAGCGCCACTTGGGGCTCCCACGTAACGCTCGATGAGTAATGCGGATTTTGAACACCGGAGAGATCCGTTAGGCTTTTTGCGCGCTCCCACATACACGAACAGCTGCCGACCGAACCTTTATCCGACCCACCGCAATCCGCTAGCCAGGCGCGCTCTTTGGCCTTCGCCGTCTCCTCCGATGCTTTTTGCAGCTCCTCGGCCGCGCGTTCCAAATCTTCCGATGCATCTTTAATGGCATCGGTCGAAATCTCGGACCCTTCGAGCGCAACAAAATCCGACTCGGATGTCCTGGGCACGGCGAGCGCCGTACCGGTATAGGTCACGCCGTCGGTATCCTGCGCCGATACTGCCTGCATGGCGCGCGCGGCAACCAGGTACGGCAAGGCGGTCTCGATCTTTTGCAGGCCCTTTGCCGCGCTTTTAGCAAACTTGTTACGCGTTTTAATGATCTGGGTTCCCGTATCGATGATATCGCTGCCGACAACCTCGGCGCCCGGAATGAGAATGGCAACCAAGCCGGTGCCGATCGTGGCAAACCCCGCCAGGCCCAAACTCAAAATGCTCGCATCGACCACCGTGGCGGCTGTGTGATAGGACGACACCACGTTGGCGCCCGCCAGTGCACCGCTATCGGCCGCCACCTGGGTGTCTCCGGCGCGCGACATACTCCATATCGCCGCGGTCGACGAAAACAGCAGCGTAAGCACCACCAGAATGACAACCGCAGAGGAGAGCGTGGTATAGGCGCCGTCTTCGATAAACAAGTCGATACCGGCGCGGCCCATAAAGCCGCCCCGCTTGCGGCGAGCGCCTGGTCGACGGCGGGCCGCAAGCCCTTGCGTCGCCCGCAGCAGGCAGCGCCTAATCCCATGCAGCAATCCATGAATCATAATCTCCCTCCAGCCATTCGGGACGCGATCGATACGAGACGTCGACCTTGAGCTCGACATAGCCGCCCTCACCCGCACTGCCCATGGCCCGCACAAATGCACCGATCACGGGCAGCGGCTTAACCTCGCCGACAACAGACACGGACGAAACACCGCCGGCACCGGCCCGCCCCAACTCGATATCCCACGACAGCGGCCCGCCGGCATGAAAAATCGAGACGTTGGGCACCGCGGCAAGTCTGCGACGAGTGAACTCCTTAAGGTCATCGTCGTTCTCCACCGTCGTCGTGGTCATAAGCCGCGCGGTCTCGGCGGCGGCAGACTCCATGACCGCGCGCGTATAGAGCAGGCACACCGGCTGCAACGCGAGCAAGATAAGCGTCAAAAACGTCGGCAGCAAAAAGGCGGCCTCGACCGTAGACTGCGCCCGATCCTCGCATGCGATATCAATACAGAGCGATGTCCTTGGCACCCGTCGCGGCATCGATAACCGACGATGGGGCGACGCCATGAGACGCTGCCCGCTCGACCAGTGCCGCCAAGCGCCCATCGGTGCCAGCGCGCCAAAGCCCCGCAATCGCCAGCGCAATCGACAACAGCGCCACGGTGACGATGGCGTATTCGACGGTCGACTGAGCAGATTCCTCACGCAGGACATCATGCATTTCACGACCCCTCCTTTGACTCCGTTGTTTGCGGAACCAGACGCACGGCACGCAGGCGGCACGAGGCATCTCCGGCATCCGCGGCAACCGTCACCATGTCGACCCAGCCTCGCCCATCGCGCACGATGGCGCCCCATACGTTGCCCTTAATATCGAGATAGCCGCTCAGGGCGAGTTGGGCCGTAGGCACCTCGCGGTAGGCGCGCAGCAAGTCTGCTGCTGCCTCGGTCATCGGCCGGTCCTCGGACCATGCGAGCCGAACCGCAATCGCGTTGTCTGTAGACGGCTCCGTCGCACTGGCCGCTCGCTCGTCGAGTGCCTGCAAAAAGGTCTGAGCCGTGACGGCGGCATTCTGACCGCTCGAATCTTGCGCGCCTTCCGCTTGTGACACCGCCGCCGAGCCCGATCCCAAATCGGCAGTAGCGCCTGGACGCTGCTGTCGCGCAACACCCAGCCCCCAAAGCGTCACCGCTATTGCCACGAGCAAACAGACGAGCACCAGCGGCGAACCAACAGGCCGCCTGCCTCCTACAGGCTGTTGATGCCGTCTTTGATCGCGTTCCATAGTTCTTCGACTTTGCTCTTAAACGCGACGATGGCGATAATCGCGATCACTACGAGCACGCCGACCAAGATGGCGTATTCGGTAGTGCCCTGCGCGCTCTCCTCCCGCAACAGCGCCTCGGCACGCTGGCGAGCGCGGATTGCCCGGCAAAAAGCCCAGCTCCAAGCCTTGCCCGCAATGTCGGTCATCGTGTTCATGTATTCCTCCCTACATCATCCCGCCTGCTCCCAGCAGCGGGCCCAATATGGACAGAAGCAACGCCGGCAAGATGAGCGTGCCGGTGGGAATCAGCAACTTGACCGGCGCGCGCTCGATCTCGCGCTCGACTGCGGCGCGATGGGCCGCACGGATCTCGCGACTTTGAGCAGCCAGCGTCTCGGCCAGCGGAGCGCCCAGGGCAAGCGCTTGCCCCACCGTGATGGCAAAGGTCTCAAGCGCCCTCACGTCCAAATCACGCGCGGCAGCCAACAACTCGGCCTCGCGCGTCCCCACGCCCACCTGCCATGCCATGCAGGCTCGCTCAAGACGGACGGCCAGCACCGACCGACGATTGGCACAGAAAATCTCGAGCGCCGCATCAAACGAAAGGCCGGCAGAAAGACCCAGGCGCACCACGTCGATCATCTCGGACACCTCACCGAGCGACACCCGCGCCGGGCCGCCCGCCCCAATCGCGCCCTTCATTCGCGCAGTCAGGGTATCAATCACCGAGTAGCCCGCAGCAATGACCAGTACCGCTTCACGCTTGCACGTCTCTGCAATCTTGCAAGCATCCGCACGCTCCAAACCTGTCGCGGCAAATACACTCAGGGCACACAGACAAGCCGCGGCCCCGACCAGGGCGCTCATAGCTCCACCCGCATAATGCGCCGGATAACTACCAGGGCAACGACGTTGAGGGCAAGTCCCAGTACCACGGCGCCCGCACCAGCCGGCGTCGCAAGACCGCGGCGAAAGTCTGCCGAAAGCAAAGCCAGCACCGCGCACATGCCCGCCGGCATCGCCGCGACCATGTGTGCCGACATACGCGCCTGTGACGTCTTAACGTCCAGACGGCGTTTGAGCTCAATGCGCTCACCCACCATGCTCGACGCCTCGGACAGCAAGCCGGCAAGCGGAGCCCCGGTACGCTGCGATACTTTGAGCGCCAAGGTGACAAGCGAAAGGCCGGGAGCATCGATGCGAACGAGTAGGTCATCGAGTGCGTCGGTCGCCGAGATACCGCAATCGATTGCCGCCGCCACCCGCAAAAACTCGGTATGCACCGGCTCTTGCGCATGGGCGCCCACAAAGCGCATACCCTGTGCCAGCGAATGCCCCGAGGCAAGCGACATGGATAACGCTGTGAATGCCTCGGGCATGGCCTCTTCTACATCATGCTGTTCGCGTCGGCGATCGAAGGTGTCACGCGCGGCGCCCACGCCAAACGGCGCCACCAGCCCCAAGACAAAGCCGATGGGCGACAACGACGTAACGGCCAGCAAAACGCTGCAGATACCGCTCGACAGCAGCAGAAATGCCAGACGAGCCGCGTTATCCTCAATAGCAAGCCCAAGGCGATCTGCGGGGATCAGCGACGCCCACGAGCGGGCAATCTTTGTCAGCAGGTCGTTTTCCGCCAACTCACGGGGCAGTTTCTCCGCCATCGATTCGAGCGTCTGGCGCGCCAGCTCCGCCGGCGGCATCCGCGGCACACGAGGCTCTGCCCCACACGCCGTCGCGACAGAAAGCCCCGCCAAACCCCCTACGACGAGAGGCACAGCGATCTCCATTCGTCCACCTCCTCTTGCGTGAGCGTTCCCAACCGCAAGCCCTCCGCAATAAACGGCGGCTCGCGGTCGAGCGTCCAGGTGCGTTCGGCGGCATCGAACGTCACGTAGCGCTCGAGCTCAACACCGCCCGACGCGCCGCGGCGAACCCCCGAATATGAGGCCACAAAGCGCCTGCCATCTGCATGACGCTCGGACATCACGATGCCGTCGAGCGCCATGGCGATCTGCTCTTCGATAAGCTCACTCGGCAAATCGATGCCGTAGCGCGCAAGCAGCGTCAGGCGAACCACGGTCTCCTGCTCGGTACCCGCATGGAGCGTGGTGAGCGAGCCGTCGTGGCCCGTGTTCATGGCCTGCAGCATGTCGCAGCACTCGGCACCGCGCACCTCGCCCACGACGATGCGATCGGGGCGCATACGCAGAGCATTGGTCACCAGGTCGCGAATCGTCACCGCACCCTCGCCCTCGATTGACGCCTCACGCGCCTCCAGACGGACAACGTGTGGGTGATGTGCAAACTTGAGCTCGGCGGAATCCTCGATCGTCACGATGCGCTCGCCGGTGGAAATCTCGCACGACAGCGCGTTGAGCAGCGTGGTCTTGCCCGACCCCGTGCCTCCCGCAACCGCCAAGTCCTGCCGCAACGACACCGCGCACGACAGCAGCTGCGCATACCAAAGCGGCAGTGACCCCAACCCCACAAGCTCGTCCAACGAACAGATACGGTCCGAGAACTTACGGATGGTGAGAATTGGCCCGTCGATCGCCACGGGTGGAATCACCGCGTTGACGCGATAACCCGTCTTGAGGCGGGCGTTGACGATGGGGCTACGCTCGTCGATACGACGACCGAGCGGCGAGATGATACGGTCGATGAGCACACGGATCTGCTCGTCGTCCTCAAACGCGTGCTCGATGGGATACAAAACGCCACTGCGCTCAAAAAAGGCAGAGCGACAGCCGTTGATCATGATTTCGGTAACGGTGTCGTCCTCGATGAGCGGCTGCAGAGGTCCCAGGCCCACCACGTCATCTAGAATCTCGTCGATGATGGTCTCACGCTCAGGCGTCGCCAAGTCGGTCGGCTCTTCCACGTTGAGCGCCGCTTCCACCGCCGGACGTAGCTCAGAGCGGGCAAAGGCCGGGTCGACGTAGGCACTGATGCGCGCCACCTCGTCGTAGCCCATGCGGTCCATCACCGCACGCTTGGTGCGGCGTTTAACGGCACGGCGGCGTCCCGCATCAACGGGGGCAGCCGCAGCGGCCGCGCCAGCTGCTTTAATCCGCGTCTGCAGACTCATCGCGAATCACCCTCACGCGACCAGGGAAGACGGATGCGTGGGCGCTCGGTGCGGGTCGCGCGGTCGGCGACCATATCGCTCCAAGGACCGACGGCGCAGCCCAGTTCCACGAGCATCTCGCGCGTGGCCTCGCGCACGCTGGTCGCAAAAGCGCTCGTCTGACCCACTGCCTCGTCGGCACGACCGAATGCCATGAGCGCAGCCAAGTCCTGGCCGCCATCGGCAATGCGGATCTTGGAGCTCAGTGCGCAGGCAATCTCAAAGCGCATGGCGACGTCCTCGTCGGCACCGCGCGCACCAAACCGGTTGAACACGGCGCTCATGCGCGTGCGTGGCACGCCCACGCGGCTCGCCAGCTCAATGACGCGCGAAGCGGATGTCGCGGACGATACCGCCGCATCGCCTACGACCAGGCAACGGTCGCTCGCCGCCACCGCGGCGGCCGCGGCATCACCCCAAAAGACCGAGGTGTCGACAAAGACCACGTCGGATTCGCGACGCAAAACATCGAGCAATAGCTCCACCGGACGTGCCATGAGCTCGGCCTTCTCGGGGGCCGCGACAGGCCCCCAGAGCGTGACGCCCGGGGCGACGCGCATCGATGCGGCCACGATATCCGGCTCGGCAAGTGCGCCCGCCGCCGACGGCTCGATAAGCGCCGCCATATCGTGCGGGGCATCGACACCCAGCAGATCGTATAGGTTTCCAAACATGAGGTCCAAGTCGAGCACGGCGGCACGCAAACCCAACAGCGACGCCGCATGCGCCATGGTGGCAACGATCGTCGACTTGCCGCAACCGCCCGAACCCGAAACGGCGCAGACGACCGGTACCCGACGCGACGGAATCGACGAGTCCGCCGACGGCGCGGGGGCTGACGGTGCAGGAACCGGCGACACGGACGCGGGCGATAACATCCCCGTCTCCCCCGCCGCGGTCACGCGCTGAGCCCAAGCCGGCATGGCAGGCTGCCCGGGCTGCGGTTCCGAAGCCAAAGACGCAGCGGCGCACGGCTCGTCAGCCCCGGCAAAACCCTCGACCTCGTCGAGCTCATCGGCCAGATTTACGCCGTGCACGTATCCCATATCTTCAGCCAGAACGTCATCGCCATACGGTACCGGCCCTCCAGCGTCATCGTATGCAAGGGGGTCCCGGGGGCGCCGACCATGCTCGGCTTCCGCTTTTCCATATTCATCAACACGCGGGCCTCTTGTAGCGCGAGGCGCCCCGGGTTCCCTATCAACAAAAGCATCGGGCTCGATCGCCATGCGCCGATCGGAATCAACCGTTCCCTCACCCGCGCGCCCGTTGCCGCACAAACTGTGCGCAGCGATGACCTCGGTCGCCCCCGCGCGAAACAGCCCTTCGATATCCGACGGGTCGAGTGTCTCGATCAACACGACGACGCGACTCACACGGCCCTCGGCCGTCAGGCGCGCAACGGTCTTCCGCACGTCTTCGGTATCGAACAGAGATGCCGCGATGATGGCGGCACCGCGGCGCGAGGGAAACGCCCGCGCCATGGATACCAGCCCGTCCAGATCCCCCACGCGAAGCACCTGTGCGCCCACATCGCGACCCTCGACTTCCTGCTGTAGCAGCCCGTAATCGCCGCACGCGCAGCACGCAAGCCAGATTGCCTTCATCACTCGTCGCCTCCGCTCTTTTTGCCGCGCGCCGTGGCGGGAATCGTCAAGCTGACCGTTCCCTTTCCCGAGGCTCCCAGCAATTCCTTGACATCTTCGGGGTCTGCCGCCAGCGTCACCCACTCGATCTTGCCCTCACGCGTGGTGCCGGCATCTTCGCTGGTATCGATCACGTACGCGCCGCACAAACGATCGGTCACGCCATCTTTTTGCACGTACACGTCCACATAGCTGCCCACGCCCGTGGCGCCGCCGACCGAGTGCTCGGCATCGACCGCCACCGAAACGGCAACCTTGCCTTTAGGCACCTCGAGCTTGTGGCTCTCGGCCTTGGTGTAGAAATTGCAAATCACGGCGTTTTTGGGAATGCGCGAGGTCGTCACGTCGCCGCGCACCTGACGCAGCTCGGTCGCCGCATCACGCGGCAACAGACTCGCCAGCCATTCCTGAGTTATGACATTAGTCTCATCGAGGGTCTCACCCGCATCGATATCGCGCGCCGCGACGCACACCTCAACGCGGTCGCCGCCGTATTTTGCCAACGTCTCGGCCTGGGCCTGCTCGGCTTGCGAGCGGATCGACGAGCCGTAGACCATGCAGAGCGCCGCGGCAAGCACGCCCGCGACCAGACTGATGGCGATGCGCTTGCTCTTGTTCACGGCCGCTCCTCTCAAGGTAGCACCGGGCAAATGCCCGTACCACCATTGTCTGGGCGACCAGGGTACAAAGCGGCGCAATCGCAATCTTGGTTTTACGTGTCAAACCAATTGCTGACCAAAAGCTGACCAGCCCGTCAAGCTCGTGGCAAGGTTTTGGTCAGAACGTCGGCAAAACGCATATTTCGAGACGCTTTGGCAGCAAAAAAGCCCCCTCCCAAGCAGTTGGGAGACGGCTGTCATAGGAAAAATCAATTACAGATGAACATCGGGATCGAGCATTTGGGCACTCACGCGCATGGATGACGCCAGGTTTTGGAACGTCTCCAGGCGCAGGCTGTCGATCTGCCCCGCGTCCTCGGCCTCGCGAACGGCACAACCCGGCTCATGGGTGTGCGTGCAATCGCCAAACCGGCACGCACGCGACGCCTCGACGATCTCGGGGAAGGCACGCGCCAGACCCCGCTCATGTCCCACAAGCGGCAGGCTGCGCAGGCCCGGGGCATCGGCGATCACGCCGGCGTCGCCCGGCAGCGCCACCATCACGCGCGCAACTGTGGTGTGGCGACCTTGGTCGTCACGCTCGCGCACGCCGCCAGTAGCCAGCGCATCGTGGCCCAGCAGCGCGTTGAGCAGCGTCGACTTGCCGGCGCCCGACTCGCCCAAAATCATGGCACAGCTCCCAGCCGGCACGCAGGCGCGCACCTCGTCCAAGCCGAGGCCCTCGGCAGAAGACGTCACGATCACGCGCACGACCGGACCCACCAGACGGCGCACGCGGTCCAGATCGCGCTCGAGCTCATCGGCCTCGCAGCGGTCGGCCTTGGTGAGCACCACCACCGGCTCGGCATCGCAATCGAGCGCCAGCACCAGTGAGCGCGCCACGCGATCGAGCAGCACCTCGCCGGCGCCGAGCGCCTGCACGATCAGCACGCTGTCAACGTTGGAGCAGAGCACCTGGTGCTCACCGCGGGCACGGCCACGCCAGCGCTCAAAGCTCGTACGGCGCGGCAGTACGCACTCGATGACGCCCATGTCGTGCCCGGGAGCACGGCGAACCGCCACGCGGTCGCCCACGGCGGGCAGCAAGACCTCGTCCTCGCCACGCGACTTGGCAAACCCTACGGCATGCTCGGCACGAAACGTGTCATCGGCAGTCGCCACCAGCGGAAATCCGCGGTCCAGGCGCACCACGGCACCGAGCTGCATCTGCTCGGGCTCCTCGGCCTGTGCGCAAAAGTCGTCAAATGCAGCCTGCTGAGCCGCATCGACCGGCAGGTCATCGAACGCCGGAACATCCTGCAGCGCGTCAAGCCCCGGTACGCTTGCCAGCAACTCCTCAGCAGATGCAGGGGCTTCGGTCGCAAGCTTCCGACGACGGTCACGCTTAGCCCGCGCCCCCGTCGTCTTTTTCTTCGCCTTAGCCTTAGCCTTGCCCACAAACGCCTCCCAGTACCCAAAATCACAACTGAGCAGGTATTTTAAATCAAAAAGAGCTGGCCGGGCAAAGCCCGACCAACTCACACACTTTCCCTCAGCTTACGGTCCCGAGAGGCTATCCGTAGGCCCGCCCGCCGGGAGGAGCTTCTTCTGAGCGATCCCGCAGCGCGAAGCGCGAGGACCAGCGAAGAAGAAAACACGCAGGGGCGGGCCCGGACAGGTTAGCTTACTCCTTCTCGACCGCGCGCATGATCGCCTTGTAGATCTCCATCAGCGGGATGATCAGGAAGGCAAGGCCCAGCGCGGCGATGACGCCCTTGAGCTCAAGCGTCACGGGACCAAAGAACATCTCGGCAAGCGTCGGCTGCACGGTCACGATAACCGTCAGCACCAGCGCCAGCGCGGCCGAAGCCCACAGCCACTTGTTCTGCTTCTTCATACTAAACAGCGACGCACGACGGCTGCGCATATTGAAGCAGTGGAAGATCTCGACCATGTTGAGCGTGATGAACGCCATCATCACGCCTTCCTCGTCGGCATTGCCGGCGATCATATCGGCGATGTGGATGTAGCCCATGTCAAAGTACACGCCCACAAAGAAGCTCGCCAGCACCAGCACGGTGATGATCAGGCCCTGGACCACGCAGTCCAGGCCCATGTGACCGGCAAAGACGCCGTCCTTGGCGTTGCGCGGCTTGCGCTTCATGATGTCGCCCTCGGCATCCTCCATGCCCAGCGCGAGCGCGGGGAAGCAGTCGGTGACCAGGTTTACCCACAGCAGCTGCACCGGCTGGAAGATGGTAAAGCCGATGAGCGTGGCGATAAACACCGAGAAGACCTCGGCAAGGTTGGCCGAAAGCAGGAACTGGATGACCTTGCGGATGTTGTCGTAGATGCGACGGCCCTCTTCGCAGGCACCGATGATAGTGGCGAAGTTATCGTCGGCAAGCACCATGTCGGCGACGTTTTTGGTAACGTCGGTACCGGTGATGCCCATACCCACGCCGATGTCGGCGCGCTTGATGGACGGGGCGTCGTTGACGCCGTCGCCGGTCATGGCGACGATCTGGTCGCGCGACTTCCAGGCCTCGACGATGCGGGTCTTGTGCTCGGGCTGGACGCGGGCGTACACGCCGTAGTCCTCGATGTGCGCGTCGAGCTCCTCGTCGCTCATGCGGTCGAGGTCGGCACCGGTAATGGCCTGGCTGCGGTCGGCGACGATGCCCAGCTGCTTGGCGATGGCCACGGCGGTATCGATGTGGTCGCCCGTGATCATGACGGTGCGGATGCCGGCGTCGTGCGCCTCGCGGATAGCGTCGGCCACCTCGGGACGGACCGGGTCAATCATGCCGGACAGGCCACAGAAGACCAGGTCATGCTCAAGCGCAGCGGGGCTGCAGTCGGCGGGAACCTCGGTGTAGGTGCGGCTCGCCAGCGCCAGCACGCGCAGGGCCTCGTCGGCCATGGCCTTGTTGGCTGCCACGAGCTCGGCACGACGCTCCTCGGTCAGGGGCACAACCTTATCGCCCTCGTAGATATGGGTGCACAGGCCAATCACCACGTCGGGCGCGCCCTTGGTGTACTGCTCGTACTCGCCGTCCAGGGTCTCGACGACCACGGACATCATCTTGCGGCCCGAGTCAAACGGAGCCTCGCCCACGCGCGGATGCTCGGCAGTCAAGCCAGTGAGGCCCGCCTTGCCGGCGTCGTTGACAAGAGCGCACTCAGTCGGCTCGCCCACGGCCTCGCCCAGATCCTCGTCCCACTGGGCATCGGAGCACAGCGCCATGCCGGCCAAGAACTTTTCCTTGGGCGCAGCGAGCTCGTGCTTGACGACGGTCATCTTGTTCTGGGTAAGCGTGCCGGTCTTGTCCGAGCAGATGGTCTGCGTGCAGCCGAGCGTCTCGACAGCAGAAAGCTTGCGGATAATCGCCTGGCGCTTGGCCATCTTGGTCACGCCGAGCGAAAGGACGATGGTCACGACGGCGACCAGGCCCTCGGGGATGGCGGCGACGGCGAGCGAGACGGCGACCATAAAGGTGTCGAGCAGGGCAGTCGGGTCGGTAAGGACGTTACCCACGCCGTGACGGATGATGTCGACACCAAAGATCACGACGCAGATGACGATAACCATAATGGTAAGGATGCGGCTGAGCTCGGCGAGCTTCACCTGCAACGGTGTGAGCTCTTCCTTGGCCTCGGCAAGAGCGCCGGCAATCTTGCCCATCTCGGTGTTCATGCCGGTGCCGACCACGACGGCGCGACCGCGACCGTACACCACGGTGGAGCCCATGTAGCACATGTTCTTGCGGTCGCCGAGCGGCACGTCGTCGGTGCCCGCGGCAAGCTCAATCACGTTGGTGTGCTTCTCGACCGGCACGGACTCGCCGGTGAGTGCGGCCTCTTCGATCTTCATCGTGGCGCTCTCGAGGACGCGGCAGTCGGCCGGGACCGAGTCGCCCGCCTCGAGCATAATCACGTCACCGGGCACGAGCTCGGCGCTCGGCAGGTGCACGAGCTTGCCGTCGCGCAGCACCTTGGACTGCGCCGCGCTCATTTCCTGCAGGGCCTCGAGGGCCTCCTCGCTCTTGGCTTCCTGGACCACGCCCAGCACCGAGTTGACGATAACGACGAACATGATGATGGCGACGTCGGCAAAATCGGGCTCGCCCTTGACCATGCCCGTAAGTGCGCTGATAACGGCGGCAACGATCAGCATGATGACCATGGGGTCTGCCATCTGCTCAAAGAAGCGCTTCCACAGCGGCGTCTTCTCGGCTTCCTCAAGCTTGTTAGGGCCTGTCTTGGCGAGGCGCGACGACGCCTCGTCGTTGCTCAGGCCGAGGTTCTCATCGACACCCTGGTCGCTGAGTACCTCCGCCGCGGCGGACAGGTATTCCTTTTGCATATAGAGTCCCCTCCTGGGATTCGGGCCACTCAGCAGATTGATGCCCGATCATAATTCCCAGGAGAAGGGCAAGGGCTCATCAAGGCTGCCGTGCTGAGCGGCAGTTGATAGTGGAGCTATGGTACCCCAAAGCGACGCGTCTAGCCAAAACATTCCATCTGGAAACACGGCACAGGCGCAACGGTGCAGACAGTGTGATGCTCAAGATTGATAAAACGTTTTTTCTTCGGCGCATCATCGAACTAAAATATCGCCCAGATAGCAGCGGTTAGAACGGTTGGTAAAGTTTTTGCATATACCGTTTTTCCGCAAAAAATGAACTTCTAATTCGGCATACGGTCGATTTTTTGGGGTATTCGGTCGGCATTTCGTTATAATCATCTCAGTTTTATTTCTTATGGTTTATCTATCAGCGCAAGACGATGTCAGATGGAGGTCTGAATGTACAAGCGCACCAAGATTGTATGCACCATGGGTCCCGCCTGCGATAGCGACGAGACCATCCGTGAGATGATCAAGGCGGGCATGAACGTCGCCCGTTTTAACTTCTCGCACGGATCCTACGACGAGCACCACGGTCGCATCGAGCGCGTCCGTCGTATTTCCAAGGAGCTCGGTATGCCCGTCGGCATCCTGCTCGACACCAAGGGCCCCGAGGTCCGCACCGGCCTTCTGGTCGACGGCAAGAAGGTTGCCGTCAAGACCGGCGACAAGATCGTCGTCACCGCTCAGCCCACGTCCGAGGATTTCCATGGCACCGCTGAGCACATCTCCCTCGACTACCTGGCTCTGCCCTCCGAGGTCGAGAAGGGCTCCCTCATCCTGATCGATGACGGCCTGGTTGCCCTCGAGGTCGAGTCCGTCGACGGCCAGGACATGACCTGCGTCGTCAAGAACGACGGCCTGATCGGCGAGCGCAAGGGCGTCAACATGCCCAACGTCAACATCTCGCTGCCCGCCATCACCGAGCGCGATCGTCAGGACATCCTCTTTGGCCTGACCGAGAACATCGACTACATCGCCGCTTCCTTCATCCGTGACGGCGAGTCCGTCCGCGGCATCCGCAAGCTTTGCCGCGAGAACGGTGGCGAGCACGTGACGATCTTCCCGAAGATCGAGTGCGCCCTGGGCGTCGAGAACTTCGACGAGATCCTCGAGGCTTCCGACGGTATCATGGTCGCCCGTGGCGACCTGGGCATCGAGATCAAGCCCGAGCTCGTTCCGCACATCCAGAAGGAGATCATCGCCAAGTGCAACGCGGCCTACAAG
>JAHAAK010000046.1 GCA_018376905.1 Collinsella sp.
TCGAGGCGGCATAGGATATCAACCGTATTCCAGATTCCAGTACGCCGGGCCGACTCACTTCGGATCGGGCGCTACACCAACTTTCTCGACACTACCCGCTCCCGGCACCTGGTGTAGTAGTCGCCCCATCTCCCCTCTGTCCGGGTAAGGCAGTTACATGAGAATATGAGCAGGTTCTTCAGCCTCTTGTTGCCTTGGCGCGATGCCGTCACCGAGGAGATCGAGGTTCCCGACTGGCGGTTGCGCGGCGCCAAGCCGCAGTACGACGCGAGCCTGTCGTGACTGGGGAAGTCTTCGATGTCGATGGAGATCGCAAGCTCGGAAGCGGTTTTGGGCCCGATGCCCGGCACCGTCAGGAGGCATCGGTAGGTATCGTCGCCCTCGAGCAGGGCGGAGATCTCCGCCGTGATCGCCTCGATCTCCGCCGAGTTCTCGGATATCCTGCGCGCGAGCAGTTTCACCGCCCGGTCCTCGGCGGCGACGACCGACGCATCCGGCCTTGTCGAGGAGGTTGTCGAGCGGACGAGGGCCTCGATCTTACCGCGCGCCGCCCCACGCGTGAGCGCCGCCGCCCTGCGGGGCCCGGCGTCGGCTACCGACCAGGCCCCGCCGAGGGATGCCATGAGCCTCAGCTGGGGCCCGTCGGACAGGTCGACCAGCGCCTCGAAGGCGGGGCACGATTCCAGCAGGATACTGCGCAGCCGGTTCTTATTCCTAGTGTTCTCGCAGGTCAGGAAGTTCCTCTGGGCGGCCAGCGCCCTCGCCGCCGCAATCGTCGGACCTGGGTCTCCGACCGGCAGGAGCGCGTCGGGGATGCCAAGCGCCGTCTTCGCGATGACCATCGCGTCTCGCTCGTCGGTCTTGGCGTCGCCGGCGAAGAGCCTGGCGGCCCCGTGCGCCGCGAGTCCCGGCAGGTACGCCGCCGACATCCCGGCCGCCCTGGCGCGGGCGAGCGCGAGGGCGCCTATGTTGCGCGACTGGTCGACGACCACGAGCGCATCGGGGAAGCGGCCGAACAGCGAGTCCAGGTCGTCCTCCCTGTTCGCGACGGGGGTGCTCAACAGCACCTCGCCATCTCGAGTCGCGACGCATGCCCAGTGGGACGATTTCCCGACATCGAGCCCGATGACGGCTTCCGGCATTCTAATTGGTGCCACGGTGGTATCCTCCAATCGGTAGGCCGATCGGAACCCCTCCCCGCGACACCCACATTACCTGGCCGTGGCGCTTGCGCCCGGCAGTTTCCTATCAGTCGTCCGGAGCGGCGAGCGCCCCCGGTGGCAACACCCCCCGGGCCCTCTACGGGGCAGGGGCAGACGGCCATCCGGAGGTGCCCGATCGGCGGCCCCTCGGGGCTTGCCCGTATCGTAGGCAATGCGCCGAATGCTCGCCATCGAAATTTATCGATGGCCTATTTCAGACTGTAATGGGGTGAATTGATGGGGTTGTAGTCCCCTCAATTCACCCTCCTTTGTTGCAAGTTATTTGAAAGAGGCAAACCGTGCTAGACTTTATCCTCTGTGTAAGGATTTCGTTTCGGCCTCTTTCATTAAGTCGTCATCATTAATTTCTATTGGGTGAATTAAGGTGAAGTTTAGTAATCATGAATTTGCTTTATACGGTTGATAACAATTTTGTTCCACAGTTGGCTGCCAATATTTGCTCGGTTGTTTCAAATCATTCCGGTATTCAAGACATTACTTTTCATGTCTTCTCTAATGGCATTACAGAGGATAACCAGCATTTGCTCCAGGAGATGGTGACCGAATACAACCAAAACCTTGTGTTTTATGATATTTCGAACTTCAAAGATGCTCTCGGGTTTGATTTTGATACATCGGGATGGAATGAAATAGTTCTTGCTAGGCTTTTGATGGCACATTTTCTACCTAATGAGATCGAAAGAGTTATTTACCTCGATGGCGATACGATTGTTCTTGGGGATATTGCTCTTCTTTGGAATCAAGATCTTAAGGGTTGCGTGGTTGGAATGGTTCCCGAGCCAACGGTCGGCCCATCTCGACTTAATGATTTAGACTTAAATGGCTGTCTGTACCACAATGCTGGCGTGTTGCTCGTTGATTTAAAGCAATGGAGATCAACTTGTTGCGAAGATCAATTATTGGATTATTGCGAGCGCCGCTCAGGACGCTTGTTTGCGAATGATCAAGATGCTCTAAATGCAGTACTTAAAGATAAGATTTGCAGTTTATCCCCTGCGTTCAATTATTCCAATATCTTTGACTACTATCCGTTTTTATTCTTAAACTCGTTAATGCCGGGCTTTTCGGATGAAAACAGTTTTAATACCGCAAGATCGAAGCCCATCGTTGTCCATTATCTCGGCGAAGAGAGGCCATGGCGGCGGGGGAATACTCATCGCTTCAATAATGAGTATCACTTTTATTTATCAGAAACGTTCTGGAAGGACGCGAAAGATGAAGATGGTTGGGGCGCTTATTTTCTTGCTTGGCGGTCCTTTAATTTCCTAACCAGGCCTTTTCCTCAGCTTCGTTATAAAGTAATCAGCGGGTTGATTCCTGCATTTCTTAAATATCGTGCCTCGAAAAGAAATAAATAGGATTATGGATAAAATCAAAGACAAGTCTGTTTGCATTGTTTTACCCACATATAACGGCGGCAAGTATTTGGCCAAACAGCTTGATAGTATCTTGGAGCAAACTTGGCCTAATTGCTCCGTCTATATTCGTGATGATGGTTCAACGGATGATACTGTTGAAATTGCACAATGGTATTGTCGGTCAAACTCGAGCATTCATTTAATTCAAGATTCAATCGGAAATCTTGGGTGCCCAAATAGTTTTTATGAAATTATCAAGCGGGTTCCCGAATATGACTACTATGCATTTGCCGATCAGGATGATATTTGGAAGACCGATAAAATTGAACGGGCAGTCAGGGCAATAGAAAATACTGGAGACAAGGTGCCGACTGTCTACTTCTCTTCCTTTTCATATGTAAACGAAGATGGCGAGACGATACGCGAGTCGGCTCCGCAGGACAAGTACCTCTCTTTTCATAACACCTTGTTTTATACTCCCGGACTAGGCTTCACGATAGTATTTAATCGCCTTGCTTGCAGGGCCTTTATTCTTGAGGTGGATCCAGGGAATGAAATGCATGATCGATGGCTGATTCGGTGTGCTTCGGCATTTGGAAAGGTATTGTTTGATTCCGTTTGTACGGCTTCTCATATTCGTCATTCCTCTGCGGTCACTTCTGGAGATAATCGTTATTTTGATCTTTTAAAGACATATTTTAAGGACGAGCTATTTGGTGATAGATCGAAAGATGAGAGTCAAAAGTTAAGCCATTTTTCTGCGGTATTTTATGATGAGCTTAGTTCTGAGCAGAAACATGAGCTTGATATTTTCACCAATGATGATGGGATTATTTCAAGACTTAGGAAAACAATTTTCCCAAAGCGTCTGCGACCTACTTTGATTTCTGATTTACTTCTTCGCGTTTTGTTTTTATTCAACAAGGCCTGATGATCCACTGCTGGAGTGATTGTGTCTAATAGAAAAACGAAAGAACTCTCTGTTGAGCAGAGCCTTGTTTGGAACAGCGTCGGCTCGATGGTGTATTTGATTTGCAACTGGCTGATTACTGTTCTTGTGGTGACACTTGGTTCCGACATTAGCATGTCTGGTAGCCTTGCTGTGGCTATGTCTGTTGGTAATATTTTTGCGACTATTGTTTTGCTTCGAGCGCGCCCCGTTCAGGTTTCTGAGAGTTATTCTGATTTTACGACTGGGAATTTTATCGCTCATAGAATCGTTGCAACAATATTTGCCTGTGTGATTTGCTTCTTCTATTGTTTAGTCTCTGTTGCATTCAGCGATTGGGCAGTTGTTGCTGTTTATTGCCTATTTAAAGCTGGCGATTCATTTGTCGATGTTCTTCACGGTGTGGATCAGGTAAACAACAGATTGGACATTGCGGCTATTTCTCAAATAATTCGTGGCGTAGGAGTTCTAGTCTCTTTTTCGTTGTGCTTGTTGCTATTTGATAACTTGGTAATAGCCGTTGCTTCAATGGCTATTGTTACCATAGCTGTTGTGCTTATATATGATTTTAGAATGACAAAACGGTTTTGTGCCGTTATGCCTGATTTTGATTTTACTTCCCTTATCAAATTGTCCCGTATCTGTTTTCCCGGTTTTGTTGCATCTCTTGCGTGCACGGCTGTTGTTAGCGTAACAAGACAGTTCTATGGCCTTTCCTATGGAAATGAGGCGTTGGGTTTTTATGCCGCCGTTGCCACTCCGACTGCCGTAATTCAGGCTCTCGTATCTTATCTATATGCCCCCCTGCTTGGACCTATTTCGGCAATGTGGCGAGATAACGAAACTCACCGATTACGCTTAGTATTTATTAAGATGCTCGCTTCCGTATTCGTTTTGACGGCGATGTGTGCCATTGCTAGTGCTTTTATAGGCGAACCTGTGCTTACTGCTATTTATGGCAAAGAAGTTGGTCTTCACTCAGATTATCTTCCGCTGGCACTCGTTGCTACCGCATTCACTGGTTTGAACTTTTTCACTATTGATGTCTTTATTGCATTTGGGAAACCGATTGTTGGCACGATTTCTGGTGCCGCTTCGTTAGCGTTGGCCGTGTTTCTTTCTCGTTATTGTTTTGTGAATCCGGTATTTGCTTCTGATGCAAATATCATCAATATCATTATCTTGGTGGCATACGGTTTTGGATTATTATTATCTTTCCTTTGTATAATTAACCTATTAAATCGGAAGGCGAAGCAATCTGTCACATCCGAACTGTAAATTCGTTCTCCTTGTTTTGATAGGGTTTTTCAGTTCGACTTGGGCTGTTTGAGTGATATTTTGTACTGAGGATTCAAACGATGCATGAATTAAGAGCGCTGGTTATCATCCCAGCTTTTAATGAAGAGGCTAACATTTTGGATACGGTTTCTTCTGTGGAGGAAGCTGGATACGATTATGTAGTTATTAACGACGGCTCCACTGATGACACTTTGCGTGTTTGTCGCGATGCGGGGGTTAATGTCCTGGATTTACCGCAGAATCTTGGCATTGGAGGTGCGGTTCAAGCCGGACACAAATACGCCAAGCGCTTTGGCTATGATGTAGACATTCAAGTTGATGGTGATGGGCAGCATGACGCCCATTACATATCATGCTTGCTTGATGAAATAAATAATGGGTCTGATTTAGTTATCGGATCGCGATTTCTTGAGGAATCTGAAGGCTTCAAGTCAACCTTCTTGAGGCGTCTTGGAATTAGATGGCTCTCTGCGGTAATTCATCTTACAACTCACGTTCGTGTTAGCGACCCCACTTCTGGTTTTCGCGCATGTGGATCTAAGGCCATAGATCTATTCTGTAAAAAATATCCCGTAGACTATCCAGAGCCGGATTCCGCTGTTGCGGCTATGGTTAAGGGCCTTCGCGTTACAGAAGTGCCTGTCGTAATGAAAGAACGACAGGGGGGAAAGTCGTCAATTTCTGGTTTTAGTAGCATTTATTACATGATAAAGGTTACTTTGGCGATTATCATCTCTTCGTTCTCGAATTAGGATGGGTTGTTATGCATATTTCCTTACAGTTTGGTGTCATTACTGCTTGTTTAGTTTTGCTTTGTTTTGTGCTGCGTCTTGTATTGAAGGATAGCCTTCAGCTCAAGTATTCACTTCTTTGGATTGTTCTTGCATTGGTTTTGTTGGTATGCGGCCTCTTTCCGCAACCTCTTTACTTCATTTCAAGTTTATTTGGTTTTCAGACTCCAGCCAATTTTGTTTTTGTCTTAGGGTTTTTATTTTTGATATGCATTGTTCTTTCTATGGCATGTCTGTCAAGTAAACAATCTTCTGCAATTGCTAACTTAACTCAACGAATTGCATTGCTTGAAAAAGAGCTTGAATCAAAAAATAGGGAGTAATGCCATGTGCTTGGCAAAAGATCATACATTTGTATTGTGCGCATACGGCGAGTCTCCGTACTTGTCTGACTGTTTAGATTCTTTAGTGAACCAAAGCACCCGTAGTAATATCCTTATATCGACGTCAACTCCTAATTCCTATATTGATCGTATAGCGTCTAATTATTCGATTCCGGTAATTGTTAACGAGGGGTCGCCTAGCATATCTCATGACTGGAATTGTGCTATTGCGAATTCAAATACAAGGCTTGTGACTATAGCACATCAGGATGATATCTATAGCTCTAGTTATACGGAAACTATGCTGCGGGCTATGAAAGAAGCGGATCAACCTTTAATCTTCTTTTCTAATTATGGTGAGATAAGAAATGGCATATATGAAGATAACCTCCTTATTCTGAAAATAAAAAGAATTTTACTTCGTAAGTTTGCTCGCCACGGCGCTCTTTCATCGGTTAAGGATAAAAGGGATATCCTAAGGTTCGGTTCCGCCATCTGCTGTCCTTCTGTGACATTTAATCTAAGCATCTTACAGACACCGTTATTTATGACAGACATGAAATGTGACTTGGACTGGGAGGCATGGGAAAGATTCTCGAAAATCGACGGATCTTTCGTTTATTCTCCCGAGGTTTTAATGTTTCATCGAATTCATGAAGGCTCTGAGACCACGGCGTTGATTAAAGATGATACAAGGAGGTCGGAGGATGAAACGATGCTTCAAAAATTCTGGCCCAAGTGGTTTGCTCCAATAGTCTGTAGCCTGTATTCGCTTAGCATGAGAAGCAATTCTTTATGACGCTGCAACAATGCCGGCGTAAGTTGAACATTTATCGAGACGGAGTTGTAGTGTTATGAATCTAGATACCTTTACTGGTCATCTGAAACTATCTGATAGTTATCGAAAAGCTCTGACGTTTTTCGTTTACCCGTTTATAGCTGTATTTTCTCTTTGCTTGGGATTTTTCTACTATTGCGCCTTTAAAGCCAGCGCTATCGGATTGCCTGGGCTATGGCTCTCGGCTCTGCCCTTAATCGCCTGCTTGTTCGTTGGTGTCCTATTATTAATTAAAGAGCAGCACAATCCCGCAATTTGCTTTGTAGTGATTGGTGTGCCCGCTGTAACTGCTTTTGGCCTTTTCATGCTGCCCGCTAATGTTCCAGACGAGGCTTCTCATATTTGGCAGGCGGCCGCTTTATTGTCTCGTAACGGCAATGGCTTTGATGTTGTCTCTTGCTTCCAATTGGGTCAGTTTCCTTCATCGTACGCAGATTATTTTAATGCAATGACTCAGCCTACCGATTGGTCTAGCGTTTTTGTGTGCCATACGTATTTGGGGAGCTATTACCCTCATCTTTATTTAATTCCAGGAGTAATTCTAGGATTTGCTCAGCAATCGGGTTTTAATGCCTTTGTGGCCCTTTCAGTTTCGCGCGTGTGCGCCGGATTAGCATATTGTTTCGCGGCTTATTGGGTAATTAAGCTGATGCCAGTTGGTAAAAATGCTGTTTTGATTTTTTTACTAAATCCCATTTTATTGCAGCAGGAAGCGTCTGTTTCGGCTGATTCTGTCGCAAACATTGTTGCCATTTTGTACGTTGCTGTAGTCGTTAAGATTTATGCGGACTCCTTGTATTCATATCGATCGCTGCTGGCGTTAATACTGCTATCCGTTTTACTGCTTCTTTCAAAGATAATGTTTTTCCCGTTGGTACTCTTGAACCTTATTCACTGGAAAAAACTTAAAGGAACAGACAGCTATAAAAAGTTCATCTCTTCCTTCTTTGCGATAGCTTTTGTTGCGAGCTGCGCGTTCGTTTTTCTTTATCATGGAAGTTTCATGCCAGATTCATTTGATTTGATGCGAGCGCCGCTGCATTGCGCAAAGGTTTTTATTAAGTCTATTTGGGAGATGGGGCCATTCTGGTTTCAATCCTATGCAGGTTACAATCTTGGCGCTCTTTCGATTAATGTTTGGCCTTTTTGTTTTTGGCTTTACATCATTCTCCAGTCTGTTGTTCTGTTTTATAACGATGAGAATAATAAAAAATTATTCTGCAGTACGGATTGCTTTGTAATGATTGCTGTTGTATTCGTCAATTTCTTCCTGATTGTTATGACGATGAGGAACTGGACTCTTACTGTTGATAAGCGTGAAGATATTATCATGGGGGTCCAAGGACGATATTTATTCCCACTGGTCCTTCCGGTTCTGTTGAATATCTTGCGACCGATAAAATCAAGTTCTGAAGGACATGTCTTGCTTGGTTCTTCATTAATAATGAGTACTATTCTATTAGTGGACTTTATTTCAATTCTTTCTGCGTTTTAGGAGTTAGTGTTTCATGTTGAACCTTCTTGAGGGCATTGGTTACACCGTTAAAGAAGAGGGATTTTATAACGTCCCCAAGAAGGTCTCCCATGTACTCTCAATGCATAGGCCTCGATTTGATTTCAGCTCTCGCCAAGACAATTCTTTTTTTGATGTTATTTTTATTAATGGATGTGATTATTCCGTTCCGCATCCTATTAGGTACCGTGTCGATCATCAGATTGAGGAACTTGAGGCTGCCGGCTTAACGGTCCAAAAGGTTAATGCCTGGGAGATGGAAAAGGATATTCTTAGGCATGCGCGTACTTTTATTATTTTCCGTTGTCCCCTAAGTGATGAAGTTGAATCTTTAATTAGGCAGGCAAAAAAACTCAATAAGCGCGTTATTTATGACATTGACGATTTGGTTATTGACACTGCTTATACCGATTCTATTCCGTTCGTTAATGCAATGACTGCTCATGATAAGTCTTGCTATGACGATGGCGTCAAGCGAATGGGTGAAACACTGAAGCTTTGCGATTGCGCTATCACTACTACTGAGGAGATGGCGGAAGAACTAAAAAAATATGTTTCCAGGGTTTATATAAATAGAAATGTAGCATCTGAATCGATGATTGATTATTCGAATATTGCTATCTATCGTCGAGATGTACTCCCCAGCTTGCAAAGCTCAAGCGTCTTGCCTGAGGATAGGGTTCCCTACAAGCGAGCGGTTGAGCGTAGGGATGAAAAACAGAAAACTCAGGAAATCAGAATCGGCTATTTTAGCGGAAGCATTACCCATAATGCAGATTTCAATTTAGTGCTCCCAGCATTATCTAAGGTAATGGAGACTCATCACAACGTCACCTTGATGGTGGGCGGGGAACTCGATGTTCCTGATGACTTGATGCCATTTTCCGAACGTATTGTCACGTTCCCATTTTGCGATTGGCGTCGGCTTCCAAATTATATTGCTTCCTGTGATATCAATATCGCTCCTTTGGAGAACACTCTATTCAATCGAGCTAAATCCGAGAATAAATGGATTGAATCATCGCTTGTTAAGGTTCCTACGGTTGCTAGCAATGTTGGCGCCTTTAAGAAGATGATTCAGGATGGCGTTACTGGATTTCTCTGCGATGGTGTTGAGGACTGGTGTGCTGTCCTCAATCGTCTGATATTAGATTCTGATCTTAGGAAGAGTGTCGGCGAATCTGCATATTTATACTGCCATGAGCACTGCACTACTGTCTCGGCTGCTAAAGCAATCCGAGATATTATTGTAAAAGAACAATCTCCCAATCTCGGAATGGTCATGCCGAGCGTGAATACTAGCGGTGGTGTCTTAGTCGCCCTTAAGCACCTGTGCATTCTTCAGGACGCTGGTGTTGATGTATTAATACTTAATACCGACGATTCAACAAAGTGGCTTGAAGTTTTCGGACATCGTATTCCTGTTCTTAATCGTGTCGTTCCAAGTGGCAAACTCGATAAATGCCCTTTGTCGGGTGCAATTGATACTGCGGTTGCAACCCTTTGGGATACTCTTGATTTTGTTAAACGCTATCCACGTATTGGTAAGAAAAAGTACTTGGTTCAGAACCTGGAGACTGATTTTTATCTTCCAGGAGATAGGCTGCGTCTTCAGGCGAATTCTACTTATTTAAATAACGATATTGACTACCTGACGATCTCGCCTTGGTGCGAGGAATGGCTTCATGATAGGTTTGGTCAGAATTGTAAGTCGGTTCCGAATGGACTCGACCTTGCCTCGTTCCCTCATTCTGAGCGTGATTTCTCTATGCCTAAAATTCGGATACTTATTGAGGGGGATTGCGGTTCGGATTATAAAAATGTTGATGAAGCTTTCAGGGTAGTGGAAAGGCTTGACTCTGAAAGATATGAGATTTGGTATATGAACTACACTGGTAAAAAGAAGCCTTGGTACCGTATCGATAATTTCCTCGGTAGAGTGCCGCATGATCAAATATCAGACATCTATAACCAGTGTCATATTTTATTGAAGACAAGCATTCTCGAAAGTTTTTCATATCCCCCGTTGGAGATGATGGCGACCGGCGGCTTTGTTGTTGCTGTTCCCAATGGAGGTAACGCAGAGTTCCTTCGCGATGGATCGAATTGCTTGCTTTACGGCCGTGGAGATATTGATGCTGCGGTGAGCTGCATTAATCGCATCGTTAATGATCGCGGTCTTCGTGAGACGCTGTATGGCGGGGGTTTGAAGACTGCGGAGGAGAGGGACTGGTCAAAACTGACGGATAAAGTCGTTCACCTATATGACTGATACTATAGTTTTAATTTGATGGATGCATGCTTGCGGCAACGTAGACCTTTAAGTTAACGTTGCCGCAAGTATGCAATGTTTGGCTGCTTTATTATTAAGGAGTTATGTTATGAAAGGCATCATCCTCGCCGGCGGGTCCGGCACCCGCCTGTACCCGCTCACGCTCGTGACCTCCAAGCAGCTGCTGCCGGTCTACGACAAGCCCATGATCTACTACCCGCTGTCCACCCTCATGCTGGCGGGCATCCGCGACATCCTGGTCATCTCCACGCCGACGGACCTCCCCAACTTCGAGCGCCTGCTCGGGGACGGCTCGCGCTACGGCGTGAACCTCTCCTACGCCGAGCAGCCGAGCCCGGACGGCCTGGCGCAGGCCTTCACCATCGGCGAGGAATTCATCGCCGGCGAGCCGTGCGCCCTCGTGCTCGGCGACAACATCTTCTACGGCAACGGCCTGTCGCGCCACCTGACGCGCGCCGTCCAGAACGCCGAGTCGGGGAGGGCGACGGTGTTCGGCTACCACGTGGACGACCCCGAGCGCTTCGGCGTCGTGGAGTTCGACGGCGAGGGCCGTGCCGTCTCCATCGAGGAGAAGCCCGCCGAGCCCAAGAGCTCCTACGCCGTAACCGGCCTGTATTTCTACCCGGGCGACGTGGCCGCCAAGGCGCATAGGGTCGAGCCCTCGGCCCGCGGCGAGCTGGAGATCACCACGCTCAACCAGATGTACCTGGAGGAGGGGACGCTGTCCGTGGTGACCCTCGGCCGCGGCTACGCGTGGCTGGACACCGGCACCATGGAGAGCCTGCACGAGGCCGCGGAGTTCGTCCGCGCCGTGGAGCACTCCCAGGACCTTCCCGTGTCCGTCCCCGAGGAGATCGCCTGGGAGAACGGCTGGATCACGACCGCCGAGCTGGAGGAGGCCGCGAAGGCCTACGGCAAGTCGGTCTACGGGCAGCACCTGAAGAAGGTCGCCGCCGGCGAGATCGTCAACAGCCCGCGCGAGTACTAGCGCAAGCTTGTTTTCTTTCAGGGGTCACCGTTTATCTGGTGGCCCCTTTCGTTATGATTACGTTGACCATAAAGACAATATGATTGGGAGTGGATGTGTTAAGCGTCTACTTTGGCGATATGCCAGAAGCGATTTACAACACAGCGACATATTTCAAAAACTCTTACCGGTCTTCTTGGATTACGGATCCCTATGCAGTCTCGATAATTAAAGATGTCGATCGATCGGTTGTTGTCTCCGAAAACGTCATCGAAAGCCCTGTGCTTGGATCCATCTCCCCACTCCAGCTTTCTGGTGGCGTGAAAACGCTGCTGCTTATGAGATTTGATCGTAAGCATATTTTTAACGCTTCTACCTGTGGTGATAACTGTGCCAAGTGGATTCTCGACATGGCGAAAGACCGCAAGCTCGTTGTGAATCTCTATCATGTGATGGACTTTGGTCGCGAGGATTTTAAAATTAAAGTCGTGAATAGCGGCCGAATCGTTCGCAACATGGCCGAATTGATTCACGAGTCGATTCCGTATCTGTAGGTACTGCTTATGAACGGTTCGCATCTCGTTAAGATTTCCCGCCGCAGGGGAACTAAGTACACATTTACCATCAAGCGGAACATTACTATTGTGCGTGGCGATAGTGGCACGGGTAAGACGACACTGTTTGACATGGTCGCAGACTACATGCGAACGGGCGAGCAGTCGGGTGTTTCCTTGCAATGCGATTGTCCCTGTGTCGCCCTGACCGATTATGATTGGCGAAACCAGCTTTCGTCCGTTCATGACTCGATTGTATTTGTCGATGAGGGCTTAAAAGAGATCCATTCTGATGAGTTTGCCCATCATGTGCTGTATTCCTCGAATTATTTCGTGCTGATCTCAAGGGCTGATTTCCCCAATCTTCCGTATAGCGTGGATGAGATTTACAAGATTAAGACGAGCGGAAAATACCATTCTTTCGTCCCTGTTTATCAAGATCGCGGGAATCATCGTTATGCTATTTCCCGGTCGGCGCCAAAACAGGACTTTTCTATCCTTCTATGCGAGGACAGTAAGTCTGGTTTCCAGTTCTTTAAACGGCATTTTGCTGACAGTGAGCTTACCTGTACTTCGGCCATGACGAACAGCGCGATTTTGGGCTGGTTGGATCAGCATCTCGACGATCGCGTGTTTGTTGTCGCGGACGGGGCGGCATTTGGGTGCTATGCGGACCGCGTCCTTAAGCTGCAAGACATTCACCGCGATACTGTTACGGTTTGTCTTCCCGAGTCGTTCGAATGGCTTCTGCTGAGCTCCGGCGTAATTTCAGGGCTAGATGTTAAGACGGTTTTGGAAACCCCAGAAGCCTTTGTAAACAGTGAGAAGTTTAAAAGCTGGGAGGATTTCTTCTATAAGTACTTACGTGAAATAACTGGGGATTCGGTTTTTCACTACGACAAAGACTGCATTTCGGAGGCGTTTTGTACAGGAGGTAATTCTGCGAAGGTTATGGCTCTTATCGCATGCCGAAATGTCCGATAGTTTTGTTGAATAGCGTCGCGGCGTCACTTCCTGCGGCATACTAAAGAAGCTGTACATGCTTCAGATTGGATTTTCATGTCTGAGATTTTCGAACCCAAGAATATCATCGTCACTGGCGGCTGCGGCTTCATCGGCAGCAACTTCGTGCACTACGTGGTCAACAACCACCCCGAGGTGCACGTCACCGTCCTGGACAAGCTGACCTACGCCGGCAACCCCGAGAACATCGCGGGCCTGCCCTCCGACCGCGTGGAGCTCGTCGTGGGCGACATCTGCGACGCGGAGCTCCTGGACCGCATCGTCCCGGGCCACGACGCCATCGTGCACTACGCCGCCGAGTCCCACAACGACAACTCCATCGCCGACCCCGAGCCCTTCCTGCGCACCAACGTCGAGGGCACCTTCCGCCTCCTGGAGGCCGTCCGCAAGTACGGCGTCCGCTACCACCACGTCTCCACCGACGAGGTCTACGGCGACCTGGCGCTCGACGACCCCGCCAAGTTCACTGAGGAGACGCCCTATAAGCCCTCCTCCCCGTACAGCTCGACGAAGGCGTCCTCCGACATGCTCGTGCGCGCCTGGACCCGCACCTACGGCCTGCGCACCACGATCTCCAACTGCTCCAACAACTACGGCCCCTACCAGCACGTGGAGAAGTTCATCCCCAGGCAGATCACCAACATCGTCGACGGCGTCCGCCCCAAGCTCTACGGGAGGGGCGAGAACGTGCGCGACTGGATCCACACCGAGGACCACTCCTCGGCCGTCTGGGACATCCTCACCAAGGGCCGCATGGGGGAGACCTACCTCATCGGCGCAAATGGCGAGAAGAACAACATCACGGTCCTGCGCATGATCCTCGAGGCGATGGGAAAGGACCCCGAGGACTTCGACTGGGTCGCCGACCGCCCCGGCCACGACCGCCGCTACGCCATCGACTCCACCAAGCTCCAGCGCGAGCTCGGCTGGAGGCCGGCCCACACCGACTTCGCCGGGGGCCTGAAGCAGACCATCGACTGGTACGTCGCCAACGAGTCCTGGTGGCGCCCCGCCAAGGAGGCCACCGAGGCCCGCTACCGCGCGCAGGGCCAGTAAGACTGCATTCCGGCGAACCGCACCGCGGGGCGCCCGCGCGGGGATGCAGGGCATGGGGATGATCCTGCGTCCCCGCGCGGGCGCCCCCGGTTATACAACCTCTTCGATAGGAGCTTTTCCCACATGGCAGACATCGCATTCGAGAAGGACCTCTCCGTCGCCGAGACCGGCATCGAGGGCCTCAAGGTCGTCGACCTCGCCGTCCACGGCGACTCGCGCGGCTGGTTCAAGGAGAACTGGCAGCGCGCCAAGATGTGCGCCCTGGGCATCCCCGACCTCAGGGTCGTCCAGAACAACGTCTCCTACAACGACAGCCGCGGCGTCACCCGCGGCATCCACGCCGAGCCCTGGGACAAGTTCATCTCCGTGGCCCGCGGCTCGGTCTTCGGCGCCTGGGTGGACCTGCGCGAGGGCAGCGAGACCTTCGGCAAGGTCTACACCTGCACCCTGGACCCGTCCAGGGCCATCTACGTCCCGCGCGGCGTGGGCAACTCCTTCCAGGCGCTCGAGGACGGCACCGCCTACACCTACCTGGTGGACGCCCACTGGTCGCTGGAGCTCAAGAGGACCTACACGTTCGTGAACCTCGCCGACCCCGAGCTCGCCATCGAGTGGCCGATCCCGCTCGATGAGGCCACCGTCTCCGAGGCCGACCTCAACCACCCGATGCTCAGGGACGTCGTCCCAATGGCGCCCAAGAGGACGCTCGTCACCGGCTGCAACGGCCAGCTGGGCCATGCTGTGCGCAGGCTGGCGGAGGAGCGCGGCGTCGCCAAGGACTTCGACTTCTGCGACATCGACACCTTCGATATGTCAGACCCGGACGCCTACACACAGTATGACTGGTCGCTCTACGGCACCGTGATCAACTGCGGCGCCTACACCGCCGTGGATAGGGCGGAGACCGCCGAGGGCCGCGCGACCGCCTGGAAGGCCAACGCGACCGGCCCCGCCCTCCTCGCCCGCACATGCTCTGATCACGGGATCACCCTCGTCCACGTGTCCAGCGACTACGTCTTCGACGGCACCGCCGAGGTGCATGACGAGGACGAGCCCCTCAGCCCGCTGTCCGTCTACGGCCAGACCAAGGCCGCCGGCGACATCGCCGTGGCCGGGTGCCCGCGCCACTACATCATGCGCTCCAGCTGGGTCATCGGCGAGGGGCACAACTTCGTCAAGACCATGAGGGCACTCTCCGACCGCGTCGCCGACCCCGAGGACGGGCTCGAGCAGGTCACGGTCGTTGACGACCAGCTGGGCCGCCTGACCTTCACGCGCGACATGGCCGAGGCCATCTTCCACGTGCTGGGGACGCACGCCCCCTACGGCACCTACGACTGCACCGGCTCCGGCACCGTCAAGTCCTGGGCCGATATCGCCCGCGCCGTCTTCGAGGCCGCCAACGGCAACGGGGACAGGGTCGTGCCGGTATCGACCGCCGACTACTACGCGAGCGCCGAGGGCCCCGTCGCCCCGCGCCCGGTCCACTCCGCGCTCGACCTGTCCAAGCTCGAGGCTGCCGGCTTCCACATGCCCGACTGGGAGGAAGAGCTGGGGGAGTACATCAAGACGTTCTAGCCGCTATTAACTTTTCGAGAGTAAAAGCCGCCGTTCTTTAACGGCGGCTTTTCTTGTTGGTGGCTATCTGCGCAGTGGTGCCAATAGTATTTTGCGGAAGATCTACCTCTCGCTTGGCATGGAAGTAGGGTGGCCGGGCTGGTCGTCGTAGGCGTATTTGCGATCGCGTCGAAAATGTTGGTGTAAGGGTGACGCCCTAGCGCCCGTTTAACGAAGAACGGCCTTCGTCCTAGAATCTGAAATCACCACAACAACAGG